>CAYZHY010000045.1:0-11922 GCA_964477525.1 uncultured Geitlerinema sp.
TGCCTGCCCCGTTCAAAACAGCAGCGCCCCCGTGCCTGCCCCGTTCAAAACAGCAATTGATACGGTGCGTTCTCAGGTATGTATGATAGTATGAATTTAGAAAAAGCAACATTTGGTGCTGGTTGTTTTTGGGGAGTAGAAGAACATTTCCGCCAAATTCCTGGTGTTGTCAATACATCCGTAGGCTATATGGGCGGTCATTTTCCCCATCCTTCTTATTTGGATGTGTGCGCGCGCATTACCGGTCATGCGGAAGTGGTTCAGGTGGCATACGACCCGCAGCAGGTGAGTTACGAAGAATTGCTGCAGGTGTTTTGGCAGATTCACGACCCTACTAGTATAAACCGACAAGGGAGCGATCGCGGCGAACAGTACCGCTCGGTTATTTTCTACCATACGCCAGAACAACGAAAATTGGCACAGGCTTCCAAGCAGCGGTTGCAGCAGTCGGGAAATTACTATCGGGATATTGCCACGCAAATCGAACCGGCGACGGCATACTATCTGGCTGAGGAGGAACACCAGCAATATTGGGACAAGAAAAAACGAAAAGCTTCTCGGTCTGGGAAGTCTGGGTAATTGGTTGTCCTGCTATTGTATTTCTTTTGTACGAACAAATTTCTATTTTTGTCCAGGTTAGATGTTTAGGATGAGGCAGCTCCGATAGTGCCCCCCTTCGCGCAGGTGCCCAACCAAAAATTTTTTCTTTTGGTTTATTTCTTATCCTGCCGGCTATGTCTATTTTTATTTTATTGGAATTTTCCCGATTTGTCAAGGATTCGGATAATTATGAGTCGATGACTCGGAAGATGGGTAGATAGTTTTTCCCGTATCTGGGTCGAACAGAAATAGCTTTTCTGAAGGAAACGACACCAACAAGCGATCGCCTGGTTGCGGGAAATAGGCGGCGTTTACTTGTACGTTTAGGGGGTGGGGATTGCCGGGAATGCTGGCGCGGATGAGGGTTTCGCGACCCAAAGGTTCCACCACTTGTACGGATAAAGATAGCACATTTTCCCCGGCCGTATCGCCAATTTGGATATGTTCCGGGCGAATGCCTACTTCTAGAGTTTTTTGGGGATGGGCATGGATGGCGGCGGCAAGGTTGTCTGCTACGGGTAGGCGAGCAGTGCCGTCGTTGCTGGTAAAATAAAAATAATTATCGTGGTATTGGGCTGGTAAAAGGTTCATGGGCGGACTGCCGAGGAATTTCGCCACCATGCGATTGGCCGGTCGTTCGTAAACGCTTTGCGGCGTACCGATTTGTTGGATTTTTCCCTGGTCTAACACCACCATACGGTCGGCTAGGGTCATGGCTTCCACTTGGTCGTGGGTAACGTAAATGGTGGTAATGCCTAAAGCGGCGTGGAGTTGTTTTAATTCTGCCCTGGTATCGTCTCGCAGCTGCGCGTCTAAATTGGATAGGGGTTCGTCTAATAAGAATACACGAGGTTGGCGCGCGATCGCACGTCCCAAAGCTACCCGTTGTTGCTGACCCCCAGAAAGCTGCCGGGGTTTGCGGTCGAGTAAGTGTTGGATGTTCAAAATTTGCGCCACTTCCTGGATGCGTTTGTCGATGGTTTCTTGGGCAACGCCACGCATGCGCAAACCAAACCCAATATTTTTGGCAACGCTCATGTGTGGGTATAGGGCATAATTTTGGAAGACCATAGCCACATCCCGCTGCCTGCCAGGAATGTCGTTCACCCGTTGATTGTCAATATACACGTTGCCGGAACTCGGTGCTTCCAATCCAGCGATGGTTCGCAAAATGGTGGATTTGCCGCAGCCAGACGGACCCACCAACACCCACAACTCGCCTTGGCCAACGGTAAAATCGATATCTTCGACAGCGGTATAGTCGCCAAATCGCCGGCTGATGTTTTCCAAACGAACGCTAGACATTTTCGGTTTGCGCTACCAATTTTTGTAAGTCTACAACCGTACGTGCCAATTCTTCCACCAAAGGGGAATTGTCATGGCTGCGAAAGGCGGCTACTAACGATTGATAGTACCACAGGGTACCGTCGCGACCTCCTCGAAACCGCTGCCAAATGGTTTCCCCTATCTGGCGGTAGTCGGCAACAATGGAACGCGCGTTGTGGATTTTATCCGCCAAACCAACCAAACGCCCAGATGGACTTAAATGGGGGATACTGTCAATATAAGCCTGTTTGCGATCGCGCCAAGGGGGTTTGGGGGTAACATCGCTTTCGGTACACTCGTCTACAATGGCGGCTACCTTCTTGCCAAACCGCTGGCGAATGCTATCTCGAATTATTGCACCGCCGCAGTCTTCAATGGCATCGTGTAGAAGCGCGGCAATGGCTTCGTCTTCATTGCCACCGGCATCCAAAACAATGCTAGCAACTCCCAGCAGGTGGCTGACGTAGGGAACCCCAGATCCCTTGCGTTTTTGGTGGGCATGGAGTTCGTTGGCGTAGGTTAAAGCGTCGGTAAACCGTTGCGAAAGCATAAATTCGTCAATGGACAGCAAAAATTATTGGTTTTACTACCCAAAATCCCACATAAGGACGTAGGATGAGGGCAAGATTGCTATCATTGTCCAGTATATATTGTTTGGCTGCCACCGTGAGTAGAGACCTATTCGCCCAAATTGCCATTTCCCAAGTGCTGAAGATTTTAACCCTTTGCGATCGCAATCCCCACAGTCCTACCTATGGTTGCTTCGATCGCAATTTCTGGCACTATAAAACGAGTGATTTTCCCAGCGGTATGTCCCAGGAATTTGTTCTGCCGTTGGCGCTGGCATACCACACCGACCTCCCCGGCAACCCCTTTTACCAGGAAGAAGCCATTCGCAATTGGGTGGAAGCCGGGATTCTGTATGCTGCCGAAAGTTCCCACAAAGACGGTTCCTGCGACGATTATTTTCCCTTCGAACGCGCGGGTGGTGCGGCGGCGTTTTCTTTGCTAGCCTGCGTGAAAAGTTACCAATTGTTGGGTCTGGATAACTACAATGCTCTGACCTTTTTTGAAAAACGCGCCGATTGGCTGGCCAACCACCACGAAAGCGGCCAGCTGACCAACCACCAGGCCTTGATTGTGTTGTGTTTGGAAATGACCTCCCAACTGCTCAAAACGTCTAAGTGGGACCGCGCCAAAGCCTTGCGTTTGGAAAAAGTTTTGGACTGGCAACACGACGAAGGCTGGTTCGTGGAATATGAAGGCTTCGACCCCGGTTACCACACGCTGACGATTTCTTGTTTGGCAGAATACTACCAGCACAAACCCGACGGTCGCCTGCGGGAGGCTTTGCGCAAGGCAGTGGCACTAGCAGCGCAATTCGTCCATCCCGATGGGTCTTTTGGTGGGGAATACGGTAGCCGCAATACCTACAATTTCTTTCCCCACGGCTTTGAGTTGATCGGTCAGTGGATGCCGGAAGCGCTGGCGATTAACGATGCTTTTTTGGAAGGATTGGCAAAAGGATTGGGTCCGGTTTATTCTGACGACCGTATTGTAGGACATCACGCTTGGAATTATTTGCTGGCGTGGCAAGATTTTGTCACGGAAAACCGGCCGAATGAATCCGTTCGCTCTCTGTTTGGTAACGAACGGGTTTGGCTGTCGGAAGCACAAATTTTGGTCGATCGCCGTTCTTCCAATAAGCCAACGACGCAAACTTCGGCAAGTGAGTCCCAGGCGGCCTTGCCGGAAGAGACGACCAGTTCTTCGGAAGGGGAGGAACAAACCGATACGACGGGAGAAGCCAACCAAGAACATCAGGAAGAAAATAGTGAGGAACTGGCTTCCCCATCGCCACCAGAACCAGAGGAAGAATCTCAAGGTCAGCTGAGCGTATCGAATGCCGAACCGGTGGAATTGTACGTGGCTTTGAATAAGGGGGGAACGTTTAAACTGTTCCGTGGCGATCGCTTGGTGGTATCGGATACCCAGGTTTCCCTGTTGGTTCGTCAGGGGAAAAAGCAAAAAAATGCCGTCGCTCATTTGGTTGGTCCCTATCAGGCCATTGTCGGTGAAGATGAAATTGTTATTAAAGGACAGTTAGGTTGGGCGAAACAGCAACAAATGACACCGGTGAAGAATATTTTGCTGCGGCTAGTGATGTTAAGTGTGGGTAGATTTTTCCCGAATCTAATTCGTAAGTTGCTGCAAAAGATGTTAATTACTGGCAAAAAAGATGCGCCGATGAGCTTTATTCGCCGGTTTCAGTGGGAAAACGGTCAGTGGCATGTAACGGATACGGTTCATGCTGACAATTGGAACCAGGTGGAAGCGGCAGGGATTGGTTGCGACCAAACTTCGATTTATGTGGTTATGAGTCGTACGTTCCAAATGGGTCAGTTGCAGCCTTGGTTGGATTTAACCCAAGAGGTTCACAAACTCTCGGGTGGCGATCCTTTAATTTGCGATCGCTATTTTTAAAGGACTTGACTGGTAGCAAAAAATTTTTGGACAAACTTACGATATGCTGCTAGTATTAGATATTGCTATTGATGGGGTTTAGAAGGGGGAACCTATGTCTAGACCAGTTTACGATCGAGAACGAGAAAAACGCCTCGATTACGAGGTATTTGTCGATGCGTATACCAAAGAAGAACAAGCCCTTTGCTGGTACTACTATTTGGAAAACAAAATAACGTTTCCTTTTCAAGCGCGTTGGGGAAATGAAATTGTGGAAGTTACGGATATGGATGAAGATTCGGAGGAGGCGGGGTCGGATCTGCGGCAGCTCGACTCCGCTCGCTGCAAGTTAAATGTTTTGTATCGGGAAGGGGATATGGAAGATATTTTTCCGGTATTGGTGACGGAGTTGGAACCGGTGAATGCCGATGAAAAGACCCAAGAAGCGATCGCAGACCTTCGCTATTGGAAAGAAACTAGGGGAGAATAATTCAATATAAAGAATGTCTTAGCTAATTTGCTGCCGCAAAGCAAATGTATAGCGTTGGGATTGAATATCTGCAATAAAATGAAAAGGGCGAATTTCGTCTATTTCTGCCAGGCGATTTTCTACACCATAAAAACCTGGCGCTCTCATTAACAAAACGTTGCCCGGGGAAGCATCAATTTCGATGGGATAGTTGCCAGCGCGATCGCTACAAATGCAAAATTTTCCCTTTCCTGCTAAAACAAAAATACAGACCAAATTTTTATAGCGTTTGCCGTCTTTATGAGGTGTAATGCCAATGGAACCGGGTTCGTATTTTTGCACGACCATGGCGTTTAGATCCATAGGAAATGCAAAGGGATAGACATCCAGTTTGGCAAGAGATTCTGTCAAAAGATTCTGAAAGGCATCGCGCAACTGCAAAAATAAGGTAGCTTGGGATAAGTCCTCGCAGGAAGCTAATTGTTGGCGTACCAAGCGATCGCTTTTTCCCACTTCTTCCGCCTGGGATTGGAAGGGCAAGTTTTGTGCCGTACGCAGCAATTCCGAACGGCATTCTGGAGATAAAATGGGGATGGAAGTAGCGCCAATATTAGTGAGCGCTTCTAAAATAGCGGGTAAACAGGATTCTAGGGCGTTATTTAGAAAAAATTGCATACAACTTCTGGCCAACAAACCAAATATATCCCCCTACCTAGCTTAACAAGATATTTCCCGCTGAATTTCCTTGCCTTTTGAAGATAGAATAGGGATCTAATTTGCCCTTTCCAAAACCACGTCATGAGTCAAGATCGAGAAAACACCAACCAAAGCGGCAATTTTGAATTACAAGAAAACGCCAAAGTCGCTAGGGTGTACAAGGACAACGAACAGCCATCATCTTCCAATCCCCAACAGCCGCCAGTTCGCGCCAAAAGTGCTTGGGCCAATAGATTGTTTTATGTCTTTTTATTTGTTACGGTCGTTGTTACCGTTCATGTTACCGCTGGCAATTTGCCCCTGGCGGCTTTCGTGCTAGCGATCGTAGCTGGTATATTGTTGGTGCTGCTGGTCGGCATTTTGCAGTTGCGACAAGACGACAGGCTTTCGGAAAAGAATTTTATCGAACTAGCAAATTTAGTGGTCAAACAGCTACCGTTGGTCGGCAACTTCATCAAACAAATCGCCTCTGGCAAATCCAAATAGAAATTGCCTAGCTAGATGTGGCTAGAAGAATCTCCCAGCTAGCCAGAAAACCATTAAAATACAAACTATAGTCTAGATTCCCTAAAAATACTCTTATGACTGACGTTGCCGTATCTCGAATTCGTAACTTTTCCATTATTGCCCACATTGACCACGGCAAATCCACCCTTGCCGATCGCCTGTTGCTGAATACGGATACAGTAACAGAGCGCCAAATGAAGGACCAATTTTTGGATACCATGGAGTTGGAGCGGGAACGCGGCATTACCATCAAGCTGCAAGCAGCCCGCATGAATTACAATGCTAAAGATGGCAATCAATATATCCTCAACTTAATTGATACGCCGGGTCACGTGGATTTTTCCTACGAAGTATCGCGATCGCTGGCTGCTTGCGAAGGCGCGTTGCTGGTGGTGGATGCTTCCCAAGGGGTGGAAGCGCAAACCCTCGCCAATGTCTACTTGGCTTTGGAACACGACTTAGAAATTATCCCCGTTCTCAATAAAATTGACCTGCCTGGCGCGGACCCAGAACGGGTCAAAAACGAAATTGAAGAAATCGTCGGTCTCGATTGTAGCAACGCCATCCTCGCTTCCGCCAAAGAAGGCATCGGCGTTGAAGAAATTCTAGAAGCCATGGTAGCACAGGTGCCGCCGCCACCGGATAACATGGATAAGCCCTTGCGGGCACTGATTTTTGATAGTTATTACGACCTCTATCGCGGCGTTATTGTCTATTTCCGGGTTATGGATGGTGTGGTCAAAAGCGGCGATCGCATTAAACTCATGGCTAGCGGTAAAGAATACGAAATCGACGAAATTGGCGTTCTCTCCCCCACCCAAAAACCCGTTGACCAACTCCACGCCGGGGAAGTAGGCTATCTCTCCGCTGCCATCAAAGCCGTAGAAGACGCTCGTGTGGGCGATACGATTACATTAGCCGGTAAAGAAGGCGCTCCGCATCCGTTGCCTGGCTACAAAGAAGCCAAACCCATGGTCTTCTGCGGTCTGTTTCCCATCGAAGCCGACCAATATTCGGAACTGAAAGAATCGCTAGAACGCTTGAAGCTCAACGATTCCGCCCTTTCCTTTGAACCGGAAAACTCCAGCGCCATGGGATTGGGATTCCGCTGCGGTTTCCTGGGATTGCTGCACATGGAAATCGTTCAGGAACGTTTGGAACGGGAAAACGACCTGGATTTGATTACCACTGCCCCAGCCGTGGTCTACCGCGTCACCACCAACGACGATGAAGTGATAGAAATTGACAATCCCAGCTTGCTGCCCGATCCCAACGAACGCAAAGCCATTGCCGAACCCTTTGTGCGCCTGGAAATCATTCTACCGGAAACCTATGTTGGTCCGCTAATGGAGCTTTGTCAGGGTCGTCGGGGTGAGTTCAAAGATATGAGATACATGACCCCCCAACGTACCCAGTTGGTCTACGACTTGCCTCTAGCAGAAGTGGTTACCGACTTTTTCGACCAAATGAAATCCCGCACCCGGGGCTACGCCAGTATGGAATATATGCCCATCGGCTACCGAGAAGGCAATCTGGTGCGCTTGGATATCTTGGTTAACCAGGAACGCGTGGATGCCTTGGCTATGATTGTCCACCGAGATCAAGCTTACTACGTGGGCAAGGCTATGGTGGAAAGACTTAAAGAACTCATTCCCCGCCAGCAGTTTAAAGTACCCGTACAAGCTTCCATTGGCAGCCGCATCATCGCCAGCGAACACATTCCTCCCTTGCGTAAAGATGTTCTTGCCAAATGTTACGGCGGTGACGTTAGCCGCAAGCGCAAACTTTTACAAAAACAAGCGAAAGGCAAAAAACGCATGAAATCGGTGGGAACCGTGGAAGTGCCGCAAGAGGCATTCATGGCGGTTTTGCAGATTGATAAAGATTCCAAGTAGTTGGGGAAATTTGGGGAAAGATTGGCTGCTTTACCCGGCGAAATTGCCGTAAATCAGACCACTTAAAGTAGCCATCCCCACCACCAGCAAAATAAAGACCATTGTTTTTTTCGTACCAAGGACGCTGCGAATTACTAGCATATTGGGCAGCGACAATGCAGGTCCAGCTAGCAACAAGGCCAATGCTGGTCCCGATGCCATGCCATTGCCTAGCAATCCCTGCAAAATGGGAATTTCTGTTAGTGTAGCAAAATACATGAATGCTCCCGCGATCGCGGCAAAGAAATTTGAAAACAAGGAATTGCTACCCACAGCCGTAACAATCCATTCTGAAGGAATCAAACCTTCGCCACTGGGGCGACCTAACAACATCCCAGCTACAAAAATTCCCACCAGCAACAACGGCAAAATTTGCTTGGCATTATCCCAAGACGATTCAAACCATTCACCAGCTTCACCGTGATTGGTACTGGTCAACCAAGACAATCCCAACACGGCAAATCCAAAAGGAACTAATGGATTTTCGCCAAATCTAAAGGCAAGAACTGCCGTTACACCTGCTATTAAAGTCATTTTGCCAGCAGAAATCCCAAACCAAGCGACCAGAATCGCCGCTAATGCCACACCCAAAATACCAGTCACGATCCATTTGACTTCGTAAATCGCATACCAAATACCAGAAGTTGCTTCTGGCGATGCCCAATTGGCAAAAACCAAAATGCCGACCAAAACCGCAAAAAATAGGGCGTTTTGCCATAGAGGTCGATTGACTTCTTCATCTGGCAATACCATTTCCCTGTCGGCTTTTTCTTGTTCTTCTTTGCGGAAAATCATCTGCATGGCAACGCCAATGACCACGCTAAAGATAATAGCGCCAATGGCGCGGGCAATGCCCAGTTGCAGTCCCAAAACTCTGGTTGTGAGGGTGATGGCTAGAATATTAATGGCTGGTCCGGAATACAGAAATGTTGTAGCTGCCCCCAATCCTGCCCCCATACGATAAATTCCTGCAAATAAGGGCAGGACCGTACAGGAACAAACGGCTAAAATGATACCGGATACGGAGGCAACGCCATAGGCTAGGAAGGGGTTGGCTTTAGACCCCAAATATTTCATGACTGAGTTTTGACCCAGAAAAACTGCGATCGCGCCAGCAATAAAAAAAGCTGGAATCAAACACAAAAGGACGTGTTCTCTAGCATACCACCGTACCAGATAAAGTGATTCCCAAAACGCGTTTTCCAAACGTGGGAAATTTTGCAAGGTTTCTACCGGTAAGTAAAAGCAAAGCAAAAATATAGCTACGATTAGCGTTAGTGGTTTCCACTGCTGTCGCCAAAATGAAGGTATTTGCATAATATTAACTCCTTCTCTTCGTTAGAATCAAGAATGTTCCTGGGGCGATGTAGGGGCAAGCACAGGGGCTTGCTCCCATCGGAACTGCTATCTATCTCCTAGCTATTTAAATGGGGCTGGATTTCTTCAGAACTACAAACTTTTCCCTGACTTACGACTTTACCGTTAACGGCCAAAGCGGGGGTTTTCATTACACCGTGTTCGGCAATTTGCATGGGATCGGTAACATGTGCCACTTCTGCGTCTAAATTTAAAGCGGCGATCGCTTCTTTGGCATTACTTTCTAGTTGTTGGCACTTTTGACAACCAGTTCCCAACACTTCCACTTTGATATTACTCATAGTCGCATAGCTCCTTTCTATTGCTTGCAACAGCTAGCTTTCATCATCTACCTTCAAGCTTAATCCTTATACCTTGGTATAAGGTCAAGTACTATTTCTCGGATTCGTTCGATTCTTTTGGTAGCTGTTCCAAAACCACACATTCGCGATGGGGATTGTCTTCGAGTTTGGCTTGACAGCGTTCCAAAAGTGGCATTAAGTCGTCGCGCAATGCCTGCAACTGTCGAATATTTTCTTCGATATCCCGAACTTTGCGGTAGAGTCTCTCGTAAAGGGCTTGACAAGTTAGCGATCGCCCGTCTTTTAGTGCTAAAATTTCCTTAATTTCCTCCAAACGCATACCCAAAGATTTGGCACGCACGATAAAATTCAAGCGTTCCACATCGGCTTCGCTAAAAAGTCGATAGCCAGCTTCCGTACGCTGGGGTTCTGGAATTAAACCAATCCGTTCGTAAAAATAAATCGTTTGTGGATTCAAACCCAAACGACGTGCAACTTCGCCCACTTGCAGCATAATTTCATTTCAATAATAAGGTTTTCCAATAGGGGCCATTCGAGAATCACCCTGCTTTCATGCTAAACCTTATACCGAACGAGCGGGTCAAGCCTGCTGCAAGTTTTGCAAATTATTTCTAATACACAATCTGATGTGTAAAACCACATTTTACATAGAGGCGGTCGATGAGTGCGGATGACCTATAATATATCTAAAAACGCTATCCCATCTTTCGCCATCCAGATAAGTAATGGCAGGACCAAAATATTTTTTTCCTGCCTAGATGTTTGAGCGAAAGAACCCTAAAAAAAAACTTTCCCCTCCGGCAGTGGCTGAAAAAATTTTTCACCGTATGTTTTTTCCAAACTGTGCGGGAAAACCTCTGCAGCGAACCTGCCAACGAATATTTAATTCATTTTACCTCTTGAAGGTTAAACTAATTATATTCTAAAAATATTATTTTGTCAATCATTCCAGCTAAAAAAAAACTGTAAAAGCGATCGTTGGGTTCCCCCCTGAAAAAAAGGGGGGAGAGGTGAATAAAAAATGCTGAAATTAGCCAGCCGTTTCCGACTCCGTAGCCTCTTCGGCTTCATCGGAACTATTTTGCGCCACTTGGTCTTCAAAATAGCGAACCAAATTAGCCAAGCCGTACTCCAACTGGTCGCCGGGGTCAACAACTGCCCAACCCTCTGAGGTAGCTTGCTGCCATTCAAAGTGTAGGTGGGCACCAGTGGAATAGCCAGTACTGCCAACTTCCGCGATCGCAGTTCCTTGTTCTACCCAGTCGCCAGCTTCCACCCACAGTCGGGATAAGTGAGCGTACAGAGTACGTTCTTGGGGTTGGTTGTTGCTGTTCAAATGTTCCAGAATGACGGTGAGGCCGTATCCTTTAATCCAACCGGCTTGCGCTACGCGACCTCCCAAAGCTGCTACCACAGGCGTTCCTTTGGGCGCACCAATATCCGTACCGGTGTGAAAACGTTCGCCGCCCAAAATCGGATGGGTGCGCCAACCAAACACAGAAGTAATCGTAGCTGGAATCGAAAGCGGGTACAACAGGGATGTATTGTCATTCCCCGACATTTTCAGGTTTTTGACATTTTCCCATGCCTGCTGTCCGTAGTAGCTGTGGCGTACCACCGTACGCTTGTCAACGCTTCTATTATTGCTACTGCTTCTATTATTGCTACTATTGCTACTTGCCTGGCGGCTTCTAATGACAGAATTGGGCTGCCGGTAGCGGGGCGTCGCAGGCTGCGGGTTATAGTTACGCTGGGGAGAGCCTGCGATCGCGCGTTGTTGCGGTTGCGGTTTGGGTGGAGGACAAAATTCACCAGAAATCCGGTCTCCTTTATTTACCACTCGTTCGCAGCCAGTAGACCGTTCCTGGATCACCACCTGCACTTCATTTTGCGGTGACGATTGCTGGCTGGGAGTTGCCCCCAAATCGAAATCGCTGCTGGAATCAATGTACTGATTTTTGCTGTGGTTGGATGGCTGTTGATTTCTTTGCTGTTTGGGGTTGGGAACCACCAAAGGAGTATTGGCCTCGCTTTCCGCAGACGTTTCCACCTCTGGCGTTGCCGGTTTTTCCGCTGTTCTCTCTGGCGAGGTCGGTAAAGTTGGCCCGGTGGCAGGCGAAGTTTGCGGTTGCGGTGTGGTTGCCGGTGTGGAAGAAGATGGCGCTTCTGGTTGCGGTTGTGGTTTGATTGCCGGTGTGGAAGAAGATGGCGCTTCTGGTTGCGGTTG
>CAYZHY010000045.1:12022-29039 GCA_964477525.1 uncultured Geitlerinema sp.
GCTTCTGGTTGCGGTAACGAGTCAATTGCTGGCGATTGGTTTGCCGAAGGCGCAACTTGGCTGCCAGCGTTGTTATTCGCACTGCCATTAACCACAACATTCCCAGATGACGACTCTGCCTGTGGCAACAAATCCGCTGCCTGGGTAGAAGGTTCCGGTGTGGCGATCGCCACACCACTGCTAAGAATTCCTATACTACTAATCCAAGATAAACCTTGCTGCCACCATAAAAGACGATCGTTTTTACTATGTTTGGAATCCATAAAAAGCTCCTGTATCGCATTGTTTGCCAATGGGGGGGTCGTCAAAGCAAACAACCACCACCAACCTCTAAGCATACCCCAAAGTTACTTCGCCGGGGTGCAAATGTGTTTCTCCTTCTCCCGACCCATCACACCAACGTACGCGCAATTGTCCGCTAAGGGTTACCCCCATAACGACGGCATCCCTTCCGTTAATCGCTACGGAATCTCTCAAATGAATCAGGAGAGATTCGTAATCGGTTACTAGAGAACGAATATCACCGTTACGCCAGCGCTGATATCCTTCCGAGACTCCTACCAGAGTAACAGCCATTAGTTGTTCCAACGACTCAATCGGATGCCAGTGGGTTTGCGACCAACAAGCCGTCAGGGAAATACCGGGGTCGGGAACTGGATTGGACCAATTGATGCCAATTCCCACTACTGCTTGTACGATTTTTCCGTTGGCAATTCGAGTTTGGGTTAAAATTCCGCCCAATTTGCGTCCGTACAAAACCAGATCGTTGGGCCATTTCAGGGCTACGGGAATGCCCACTTGCTGTAATATGGTAGCAATTCCCCACGCACTGCAAAGGGTCAGTTGGGGCGTATTTTTCATGGCTGTATGCGGGGTGAGGGCAACAGAAAGATACAGTCCCCCCGTGTTAGACTGCCACTGTCGTCCCCACTGTCCGCGACCGGCTGTCTGTCGGTCGGCAACAACGGCAGTCGCTTCTGGCATCTGTTGGGATAGCCACTCCCACAAAGTTTGGTTGGTGGAAGCGAGTTCCGGATACCGGAAAATCTGGAAGGGAAGTAGGGGAAACTGATGGCGAACCCCTGCTGGTAGCATGTCCTCGATGGATACGTTGAAGTGGTTGGGATTTGAGGAAATTATCAACGCTGTCAACGGTGGCCTTTCTAGAAAGGTGGTTTGGTTTGAAGTTTCCGTATTTCAAGATATCATAAAAAAGTTCCTTTTATAACTTTTAATTCATATAGAGGCATGTATGGCATGTTTATTGGGATTGTGAACGATCTTTTTATAAAATACGGTCATTGACTCCTTAAAATTTTTTAATTTTTACGTTGAATTTTAAAGACCATCGCTAGCAAAGCGTTTTTCGAGCTATCCCGGCGTTATCTGGTTTTTGTCCATGCAAGTTTGGTATTGGCGTTATTGGAACCAACTCCCCTATTTGACTTGTCGTTTGTTGGCTGATTGGCCCCACGGTTTTTTCACCAAGCAGTTTGACCCGCAAATGCCAGCAGACTTGGTTCAAATTTTGGATTCCCAAGCAAAAGCGGCCCGCAGCCGACAGGTTCATAGCAACCGCATTTTGTCCGAACTCCCTACCAATCCCCCCTTTCCAGAAGCAGATGGTTTGATAGCTGATTCGGCAAATGCTTCGGTATGGGTATGTACGGCCGATTGTACGCCGGTTTTAATCGGCGATCGCCGAACGGGTTGCGTTGCAGCGATTCATGCAGGTTGGCGCGGCACCGCTTCTCAAATTTTACCCCACGCGATCGCGCGTTTGCAGGAGCAAGGCAGCTCTCTGTCGGATTTGCGATTTGCCCTGGGACCAGCTATTGACGGTTCGGTCTATCAAGTTTCGTCGAATGTGGCGGCCCAAGTATGTGCTACCCTCAAACCCGCCACCACCGACCCCAAAGCCATGTTGGAAACTTGGGGAAATCATGGAAATGTTCCCCTATCGCCGCCTGTGGTTATCGCCGACGCTATCCCCGAAAAAATGCGTTTGGACATTCGCCAAGCTCTTGCCTGGCAAATTGTTCAGTGTGGCATTCGCAACGAACAAATCGCGATCGCTCCCTACTGTACCTATCAAACCCCTACCTATTTTTTCTCCTACCGCCGTACCGGACAATCCCAAGTTCAGTGGTCGGGAATTGTTGCTCGAGAGTTAGCTACATAGATAAAGAAGGAAAGCTGGTTTGGTTTGGGAAAAGGGATCTTCCGAACTTGTGGTGTAGGGAATCAAACTACGATCTAGATATGACAATGGATTTAGCGATTTACTACCAGTTTTGACAGTTTAGATGAAAGTGCCTTATAGTGGGAAATTTAGCGATTTTTGACACAGTAAGTTCGGAAGAGCCGGGAAAAGTAAATGTAACAATAAGTATAGAAAAATAAACGGTTTTAATAAAAATTTGGTAGTTTCCACGTTCATGTTATTATAGTTTAATTAAATGTTATCGCTCGATTGAGATTAGGGATTTCTACTTCCACTCGCAACCGTTCCTACGGCGATCGACCATCTGCAACTGGGTGAATTATAGGGTGCATATATACTTAAAACATTGGGCATATCAAACGCAACCAAAATTTTCCTACAGAGAGCGGCACCAGGAGTTCCTTTCCCAAAAGCGATCGCAGAGGTTGTTTTGTTGCCCCAAAATATTGCCCAAGCACTTTTGTTGTTCCATAAAAAAAACATAATATATGATTCAAATGATCGGCCAATCCAGCCAAAAAAAATTTCTTTACTACCAACCCCATTGCACGCCGGCGCCGTCAAATCCCATTGAAATTGATTTAGACCGCTTTGGTGCCCTATCATCGCAATTGTTTTGCGCCATCGGTGCAGATGGGTACTTTCAGATGCTCCATCCCCAGTGGAGTGACATTTTAGGTATTTCTCAGGAAACCTTAATGTCCAGACCTTGGTTGGAATGGATACATCCGGAAGACAAGACTTCCACTTTGCACGAACTGCACAAACTGATTGCCGATGGTGCGGAAGTCGTTACCTACAAAGTACGCTTTCGTTGTGGGGATGGTTCCTATCGATGGTTGTGGTGGAAAGTTACCTACGCCCAGCAAGAAAAGCGACTCTATGCCATAGTTCGAGATTTGGGGGAACAACCCTGGTGCAATCTTGCCCCTATCCCCAAATACCAAAACGCCACTTCGAGTAACATCCGACGGGAGTTTAATACCCCGGAAGCGCATTTTCGCTTGCTCATGGAAAGCGTTAAAGACTATGCAATCTACATGCTCAGCGATCGCGGTTATATTATCAGTTGGAACGCCGGTGCTGAGAGAGTCAACGGCTACAGCACCGACGAAGCCATTGGCCAACATATATCCATAGTTTTCCCACCAGAAGACATAGAAAAAAACCGTCCCGATAAAATTTTAAACACGGCGGCTGTAAAAGGTCGCTTTGAAGACGAAAACTGGCGTTTGCGCAAGGGAGGACAGCGTTTTTGGGCCAACGTGATTGTCACGGCCATTCGCGATGCTGAAGGACAGCTGTTGGGATTTTCTGTGGTTACTCGGGATATTACCGAACGCAAGCGTGTCGAAGCCGAACTGCAACAAGCCTATCAAAATTTGGAAGAACAGGTAGAAGAACGCACGGCCGAACTTTCCCAAACCAACGCTCGCTTGTTACAAGAAGTACGCACCCGACAGCGGACGGAAGAAGCTTTGCGCCAATCTAAAGCTCATTTAAAAGAACAAGCGCAGCAACTAGAACAAACCCTGTACCAACTGCAACGTACCCAAGGACAGTTAATTCATACAGAAAAAATGTCCAGCTTGGGACAGTTGGTGGCTGGTGTGGCTCACGAAATCAACAATCCCATTAGTTTTATTTACGGCAACATCGATTATGCCCGCCATTATATCGAAGATTTGCTGCACTTGATTCGCGTGTATCAGCAACAGTATCCCTGTCCGCCACCGGAGATCGAAACTGCAACAGAAGAAATCGATCTAGAGTTTATTGCTACCGATGCGCCGCGTCTGTTTGAATCCATGCAGGAAGGCGCAGAAAGGATTCGTGAAATTGTGGTTTCCCTACGCAATTTCTCCCACCACGACCGTACCCAGATCGAACCAGCTAACCTCCACAAAGGGTTGGACAATACGTTAATGGTTTTGCAGTACCGTTTTAAAGAAACCCCAAAATTGCAGGAGGTTCGTATTCTAAAATCCTATGCCACTGACCTACCGGAAGTGGAATGCTATCCGGCAGAACTCAATCAGGTATTTACCCATTTGCTAAATAATGCTTGCGATGCTTTGGAGGAAAAAAGAAAAAGACCGCTGAGCGAAACTGACGGCATACCACCCACCATTCGCATTCGCACGTATGTGGAAAAAGAACGCGCTTTCATTGCTTTTGCTGACAACGGTTGCGGTATTTCTGAAAAAATACGCGAGCAAATTTTCGATCCTTTCTTCACCACCAAAGTGGTTGGTAAAGGAACGGGATTGGGATTATCTATTGGCTACCAGATTGTCGTGGAAAAACACGGAGGTCAGTTATATTACCGTTCCTTAAAAGGAGAAGAGGCTGGCTTGACAACAGAATTTGTAGTGGAAATTCCTTTGCAATTATCCAAGCCAACCAACCATACCAACCAACAGGGGTCGCTTGTTTAACCGCAAGCTAAACTTCTGTGGAAAAAGCGGTTGGCGCTGTGGAAAAAAACTGGGGAAAAGTTGTGGGAAAGCCGACCCCTTGCTGAAAAAGGCGATCGCTGTTTCTTGTGGAAAACCCTTCGGCTAGGCTCAGAACCAGCCCTTTGACAAGGTTCAGGAGAACTCCTGGGTTGTTCGTTTGGCGATCGCCATGATTTTTCTAGTAAAATCGTAAAAATACTTAGGGAATTTTTTCCGAATCTAGACTGGTGTCAACTTGGGCAATAACTTCTTTCATGCGGGGATGGTTGAGGAATTTTTGGGTATCCGCAATCAAGCGATCGCCCCACAGGTTTTCCTGCAAAAATTCTATATTGGCGTAGCGTCCGTCGAGACGCAAAGCCTTTTCACCCATAGCCAAGCTCTGTTCTTTTTTCCCTTGTGCAAACAAAGCTACCGCTATAGCCAACTGCGGTTCGGCAGCTTCTTGTTCGATGGACATAGACTGACGCCACTTGGATAGGGCAGCTTCCACATCTGACTGTTCGTATTTAACCAAACCAATATTATTGATGGCAGGCCAAAACTCCTTGTTAATGGAAAAAGCTTTTTCATACTTGGCGATCGCTTGGGAATACTCGCCCATCATATAATAAGCATTTCCCAAATCAAACAAAGCCCCCGGTACTTCCGATTCCACTTTTAAACCGGCTTCCAAGGTGTTGGCTGCCCGTTCGTAGGCATCCTGTCGAAAATAAGCAGACCCGAGGGCAAATAAAATGCTTGCATTTTCCGAATCCAGGGTCCGCGCTTTTTTCAATACTTCTACGCTGCGGTCTACCTGGTCGGTTTCCAAATACAACCTTCCCAACAATCCCCAAGCATCGGCACTTTCTGGCGCTAGCTGCGTAGCCAGTTTGGCTCGTTGCAGGGCTGACTCGTATTGCTGAAATCTAGCCAATTGGGCAGCTTCTTCGGCTAGCGCCAAACCTTGTTTTTGTAAATTCTCGGTATCGAGTTTGGGAACGTAGGGCAACAATGCTTGGCTTTTCGCCACAGGTGTGGCTCCCAAAACACCGAGACTCAAGCAAAGCGATAGGAGGGAAATGCGCTTAATCACGATTCTTTTAACAAAAAAACGGCACCGTACAGCCTACTCTACTCTACCAGTTTATCTTCAATTCGTGACCGTGGAACAGGTATAGAGTGGATGAAGATGGGGAAATGGGGAAGATAAATGGTTCTACTCGATCTTCAATCGTCCATCCCCCCATGCTCCCATGCCTCCATTTTAAACGGCCACTAAGGAAGCTGCCTCCCAAGCTTGGTTTTGATAGCCAAATTGGAAAATTGGCGGGTGTAGAATCTCTGCCAGAATCTCTATAGATTCTACCAAACGCGGACCAGGACGGTTGAAATAGGCGTTGCCATCCACAAAGTATACCTGTCCTTTCTGTACCGCTGTTAGTTGTTTCCATTCCGGACGATCTAACAGGGGGAGGGCAGCTTCACGGGTGCGTTCCAAGCCAAAGCCACAAGGCATGAATACAATCGCATCGGGATCGGCAGCTTGTAGCTGTTCGATTTGCAGCCAAGGAGAATGCTGGCCGGCTTCTTCATTCAAAGCCGAACGACCGCCAGCCAATTGGATAAGTTCCGGTACCCAATTACCAGCTGCCATCAACGGTTCGGTCCATTCGATGGCAGCCACCCGCGGACGATCTTCGGCTGGCAAATCTTCTGTGGCATCTTTGCAAGCATCTACGCGGCTTTGCAAGCTGGCGATCGCATCTTCAGCAGAAACCTGCAAAGCATCGGCTACTCGCTTGATGTCTTGCCACACATCTGATAGTTTATGAGGTTCCAGGGAGACAATTTGCGGTTGTACTCCGGTAAACTCTTTAACCGCTGCTTCTACATCGGCCAAACTCACCGCACAAGCATCGCATTGCGATTGGGTAATAATATGGGTTGGTTGTAGTTGCTTGAGCAGTTCTACATCAACTTGATAAACGCTCAAAGCCGATTGTAATAACTGTTCTACCCGTGCGTGAATTTGGGCACTCGTTCCTTTGGGGTCTAGCTTGGGTTGCGTGCAAACCGGCAGTTGTTGCACGCCAGCAGGATAGTCGCATTCATGGGAACGTCCTACTAGACAATCGGTTAAGCCTAAAGAGGCTACGATTTCGGTAGCACTAGGTAACAAGGAAACGATACGAAGCCTTGGTTCTCGTCGGTCGCTCATAGGCCACCCAATTTTCTCTACTAATTTAAAAAAATCTTCTATTTGCTAGTGTAACGAATTTTTTGGGGAAACAACAGCCCATCGGGCATAGGTGCGTGGTTTTATGGGTGCATGGGGATATGGATTGTAAGGCAGTAAAAACAAGGTTCTGTATGGTTCCGCTGTGTGTGGCCATTTCCTTTCTCTGTTCCCTCTTGCTTCTCTTTGCTGTGTCCCTATCTCCGCAAACAACCAATTGACTTTTACGTGTTTGTACTTAGTTTTGGTGTCGAGGCACTCAAATTTGGCTAGAAGTTCCGTGAAATAACGATAGTGACATCCAATCTCGTTGAGGAGAATGAAAGTAAAGCAAAAAATTGACCTGCGATCGCCCCTGTAAACCTAGTTTGTCAATGGGGTAGGAGAGAAAAAATGGCAACTTCTAGATCCGTACAGCACACCCGAAGCATGGAATTGTTGGTCAGCTACCAACAAACCCAAAGCGTACACACCCGCAACCAACTCGTGCGTTTGCATCAAGGATTGGTGCGCAAGGTTGCCCATCGCGTTCACCAACAGTGTCGCGAATCCTACGACGATCTGGAACAGATTGGCTACTTGGGCTTAATTCGCGCGATCGAGCGGTTCGATCCTACCACAGGTTGTGCCTTTAGTTCTTTCGCCGTTCCCTATATTCGCGGTGAAATGCTGCATTACTTACGCGATCGCAGTCACACGGTCAAAATTCCCCGTCGCTGGCGGGAGTTGCAACGGCAAGGTCAAAAGGTCAGCAACTCTCTAGCCGCACAACGTGGTTGGCGCCCCAACGATGAAGAAATTGCCAACCAGTTGGGAGTTTCTTTATCGGAATGGCAAGAAAGCCAGCTAGCGACCCAAAATTGCATGCCTTTAAGCCTGGATGCCGCCATTACCCAACAAGACGACAGTGCGGTCACTTTAAAAGATATTCTATTAGACGAAAAGGAACAAAACTGGCAGCAGCTGCAAGAAGAACGACAAGCTTTGGCAGTTGCTTTAAACCGTCTGGAAGCCAAAAGCCGGGAAGCCATTGAATTGGTTTTTTACAAACAGCTTTCGCGCAAGCAAGTTGCCAAACTCGTAGGGGTTAGTCCTATGACCATGACCCGACGTTTGCAAAAAGGAATTGGCGAATTAAATAACATCCTACACTCTAGCTATGATTTCCCAGAAACTCAGGTTAGTAGGTCAACAACAGCTTAACGATCGGGGAAAAAGTTGAGGGGTTTTCCCCCTTTCTCTAGGACCAGCAAGTTATATAATGTATAGTATTAGATGCTAGCAAGGAATCTGGCTTCCTGTGGAAAATACGGATGGTTCTCCTGTTTCCAGCTCTTTTTGGTTCTTAACAAATGTAGCTCGGTTTTTACCTACTGGATCGGATTTGGCTCCCGGCATTGCTCCTATTGATTGTGTCCGTATGCTTGTTTGTCCTACCTGTAGCTTTCATAATTCTGACGATCCCCGTTTTTGTTACCAATGTGGTACGCCTTTATTCTATAAAATTTGTTCGCAGTGCAATGCTCGCGTGGCTTTGGACGAGTGCAACTGCCCCCAATGCCATACCTCGATAGGTACCATACGGCAAGGAATCATTGTTTTGCCTGCAGCTTCCGATCCGGATAGCGATTGTACGGCACCCATAGAGGATGCCATTCCTCAAGTTGGCGATCGCCTCGATGGGAAACAACGCTATCATGTGGTAGAGGTTTGTTGTCCCCCTACCACTCATTTAGAGGAAATAAGCTGTCGCATTTTGGATTGCGATCCTTTCCGCGTTCCCTATCTAGAAGCCGATGGGGGATGGGAAGATGATACGCTTCCCCTGCAACTGACCCCAGAGGCCAGTCGATGGCAAAGATTGGTACGACCTTACCAAATTTTAGCTTTACAGTTTCACCGCACGGTCCCCAAGCTCTACGATGCGTGGCAGCAAAACGACCAAATTATTTTACTGCTGGAAGACCGTTCTCAACTACCGCATTTGTACCGATTGGACCAAAGTCAGATTTCCCTAGAACAAATTTTGCAGTGGCTGGGAGAAATGACCGAACTATGGGGAGCTTTGCTGAGATGTCGTTGCCGATCTAGTTTGTTACAATCGGGTAATTTGCGGGTTGACCGACATCAAGAATTGTGCTTGGAACGGTTGTATTTAGAAAACGACGATTCTCCACCAACCCTGGCCGATCTAGCAGGGAGATGGAAACAACTTTTTCAAACCTCGAAAATCGCTGATTGGCAACCTTGGAAGGGGCTGCTTAACGATATGATGGTGGGAAGCATCACTGAGATATCGCAATTGCGATCGCTTCTCCAGAAACTAGCTTACGAGTTGGATACGTTTCCCACAACTTGCCTACAGATGGGTTGGGCAACCAGTCCACTTGAGGAAACGGAACCGACGGTGACGTTTGCGGAAGCTGACGAAGATGAAGAGGATGAAAGTTCTACCATAGCCTTCCCCAAACAGTTACTGGCCGTGGAAGAAGCTGGTTGTACGGATACAGGACGCCAACGGCGACATAATGAAGATACGTTTGCTATTTGGAGTCGCTGCGATCGCCAAATGTCCCCCACGAAAGATACGCTATCGCTACGGGGATTGTACATTCTTGGCGATGGCATGGGAGGTCATGAAGGTGGCGAGGTAGCCAGTGCCATCGCTGTGAAAACGCTTACAGAATATTTCCAAAAACATTGGATTCAAGAACTTCCCGATGCCACAACCATTAAAAAAGGCATCTGTTTGGCCAACCAAGCCATTTTCCAAACCAACCAAAAGGAATCCCGCAGCGGTACGCGACGTATGGGAACAACTTTGGTGATGGTTTTGCTGCAGGATACCCAACTTGCGATCGCTCATATTGGTGACAGTCGTTTGTATACCTTTGATGGAGAACAACAATTACAGCAACTAACCACCGACCACGAAGTCGGTCAGCGCCGCATCCGACGCGGTGTTTCTCCTGAAGTGGCCTACAGCAGTCCCGATGCTTACCAGCTAACCCAAGCACTCGGTCCTTACGACACAGAATTTATTTCTCCCAGCATTCAATACATTGAACTTACTAAGGATACTTTGTTATTACTGGCCTCGGATGGCTTGACCGACAATCAGTTTTTGGAAACCCAAGCAACAGAAATTCTCGGTGACCTGCTGGCTACCGAAACCGATCTCCCCCAACAGCTACGAACTTTGGTGGACAAGGCCAACCATTACAACGGTCACGACAATATTACTGCGATCGCTATTCGCACCAAAATTGGCACTCCCCCTACGTGTTAGGTACGTATACAAATAAGGAGAGCTACCTTCAAACGAAGCTGAGCGCGATCGTGCTTAATTTTTTACCTAGGTCGCCTTCTTGTTTGCAGCCACCCTTGCGAACGAGGTGGCTTGCCACTTAAAAAGCTTTGGTCAAACTTGGCTGTAGCCGTTGGAAATTCTAGGTTTTGTCAATGCTCTCGGAAATGTTTTGTTGTAGCTACAGCCAAGTTATCTTCAATTTAAAGATGGTTTTGCTTATCTATTTTAATCTTCCCATTCTTCAACAGCAATAAGTTCGCTAACTGGGTCTTGCATAGAAAAGCCAAAATCTTGTAGTTCTTGCTTCCAAAAACTCCATTCATCTCCATAGAGGAGGGCAATTTTCCAAATACTATCGTTGGGTTTAAGTACTTTAGATTCGACGAGCGATCGTACTTGACGTTGTAATTTCACCATCGGGTGTTGTATAACCTGCTGGCTCATAGTACCTCATTCAGTTAGATAAATTCTGTTTCTGTTACAGGCGAAAACATCCTAACAACCGGACCTTTTATCAAGCCTGCCATAGGTCGGTTTTGTTAGAATAGGGCGCTAACGCCTTTGTCGGTAAATCGAAGATCGAGGAAAGTTGAATATTTAGCTTTCCGGGAGCTGAGGAAAACTGGATAGCATTCCGCAATGACACCTACCTTCTGAAAATTGGATTCTAATATGACACTGGACCATCGTTTCCAGTATCCGTAAAGTTTGGCGAAAAGGAAATCATCCAAAAACCCTTACACCAACACATAGGCGGGATGTCACCGAATTGGGAATTGTTCCCTAGCTCTATTCGTTCATCTTAGCATAATACATGATTGTTGGGATCGCAATTGGCCAAAAATATAAGCTAAGCCCATCAAACGTTGCCAAAGCATAAGTTGTCTTCTAGCAATCTCAAGTTCAACGCCAATGTTAGAGATAACGATAGGGACGAATGCTCGTTCCCCTGATTTCGATTCGGGCGATTAAGTATTTGAGGAAAATAATCGCGATCGCGAAGTTCCTATTTTCTATAGTAATACATAAAGGGGGAAATCCTCATGCATCACGTGCGAATCTGTAATACATTATCAAGGGAAAGATCCAAAAGCCAGGTTTGCTGGGAAGGACGGCAAAAACATGACATGGTTACTTGCTGGGGATATTGGTGGTACCAAAACCATTCTGCGATTGGTAAAACAAACTCCTGATGGAGACTTGAACGCCACCGCTGAAGAAGTTTATCCCAGCCGACAATATCGGGATTTGGTGCCCATCGTACACAAATTTCTCCAATCTGTTCGTACGGAGAGCACAGAGAGCAACGTTGCCCCAACCCCAGAAGCAGCTTGCTTTGCGATCGCGGGTCCGGTGGTTCCTATGGGAGATACCCAAAAATCCACCCTCACCAACTTGCAGTGGGAACTCACCGGAGACCGACTGCAACAAGAACTCGGCATTGGCACCGTAGAACTCATCAATGACTTCGCCGCCATTGGGTACGGGGTTTTGGGGTTGACAGATGACGACGTTCATGCATTGCAAGCTTTGCCATCGCACTCGGATGCCCCCATCGCCGTCATTGGCGCTGGAACCGGCTTGGGAGAAGGATTTTTAATTCCCCACGGGGATACCTATCAAGTGTTTCCCTCCGAAGGGGGTCACGCCGATTTTGCCCCCCGGTCGCAACTTGAAGACTGGTTGCGCGAAGATATCCAATCCCGCTATAACATTCGCCGGGTTTCTGTAGAACGGGTGGTTTCCGGTCAGGGGATTATCGCCATTTATCGTTTTTTGTTAGAACGCAGCCAGCAGCCAGGCAAAGCCGCCGATTTGCTAGAATTGAAAGATCCTGCCGCGGCCATTTCTGCGATCGCGTTAGGCAAGCAACAAAGCGATCGTGCTACCAGCGACTTATGCCGGCAAACCATGCGTTTGTTCATCTCCACCTACGGCAGCGAAGCCGGAAACCTAGCCTTAAAATTGCTCCCCTACGGCGGCTTGTACATCGCCGGTGGCATCGCCGCCAAAATTATTCCCCTGCTAGAAAACGACAATCGCTTTATGGATGCCTTTCTCGATAAAGGTCGCGTCCGTCCCTTATTAGAAAACGTTCCCGTTTATATTATTACCAATCCCAAAGTTGGATTGCTAGGAGCTGCCATTCGCGCAGCCCAGTTGTTTTAAACTAGAATGGGGATTGTTAGGAATCCCAACCATCGCAGCCATTCAATTACCAGTTTCATCTATGGCAGGTCACAGTAAGTGGGCAAATATAAAACACCGCAAAGCCAGAGCTGACGCTCAAAAAGGGAAACAATTTACCAAACTTTCCCGCAATATTATCGTCGCCGCCAGAAACGGCGTCCCCGATCCAGAAGCCAATTTTCAACTACGCCAAGCGATCGAAAAAGCCAAATCTATGGGGTTGCCCAACGATAATATCGAAAAAGCGATCGCTAAAGGCTGTGGCAATCTGGAAGGGGAACAAGACTCCCTAGAGTCCATGCGTTACGAAGGATATGGACCTGGTGGTGTCGCCGTTCTCATCGAAGCCGTCACCGACAACCGCAACCGAACCGCAGCCGATTTGCGCGCTGCCTTTAGCAAAAACGGTGGCAACCTCGGAGAAACCGGTTGCGTCAGCTGGATGTTCGACCAAAAAGGTGTGGTCAGCATCGAAGGAGAAATTGACGACGAAGAAACCTTGCTAGAAGCCTCCCTCGAAGGCGGCGCCGAATCCTACGAAATTTTCTCCGACGCCGACAATCCCGGCGCGGAAGTCTACAGCGAAGTAGAAAATTTAGAATCCCTCAACCAAACCTTACGCGATCGCGGTTATAACGTAACCGGGGCCGAACCGCGTTGGATAGCCAACCACACCATAGAAGTCAACGAACCCGACCAAGCGCGTTTAACCCTAAAACTCATGGATGCGCTGGATGAGTTGGACGACGTGCAAAACGTCACCGCCAACTTTGAAATTCCCAACGATATCTTGGTAGCGGCTGGCTAACCCATTCCGCTGGTACCGTAGTACATCTGTCCTATATTTCTATGTCCGCATTTCACCTGCAATCGGCGTACCAACCCACCGGCGACCAACCCCAAGCCATCAACCAACTGGTTCGAGGCATCGAAGACCAACGCCGCTATCAAACCCTGCTAGGGGCCACCGGAACCGGCAAAACCTTCGTTATGGCCAACGTTATCGAAAAAGTAGGCAAACCCACCTTACTCCTGGCCCATAACAAAACCCTAGCAGCACAGTTGTGTAACGAATTGCGGACCCTATTCCCCGACAATGCGGTGGAATATTTCATCAGCTACTACGACTATTACCAGCCAGAAGCCTACATCCCCGTCACCGACACCTACATCGAAAAAAGCGCTTCTATCAACGATGAAATTGACATGTTGCGCCACTCCGCCACCCGGTCTTTATTCGAACGGCGGGATGTTATTGTCGTTGCGTCTATCAGTTGTATCTATGGCTTGGGGATTCCGTCGGAATATCTCAGAGCATCCGTTCGGTTGCAGGTGGGAATGGAACGAGACCAGCGGCAGCTACTGCGGGATTTGGCCAAAATTCAATATTCCCGCAACGATACGGAACTGCAGCGGGGTCGGTTTCGCGTCAAAGGCGATGTTTTGGAAATTGGTCCCGCCTACGAAGATAGAATTGTGCGGGTGGAATTTTTCGGCGATGAAATTGATGCCATTCGATATATAGACCCAGTTACCGGCAAAACCACCAACAGCTTGCAGGGAATTAATATTTATCCCGCTACTCACTTTGTCACGCCAGAAGAACAGTTGGACCAAGCCTGTCAATCTATCGAGGCGGAATTAGAAGAAAGGGTGGCGGAACTGGAGAAACAGGGAAAACTGGTAGAGGCGCAGCGTTTGAAGCAACGAACTCGCTACGACTTGGAAATGCTGCGGGAAGTGGGATTTTGTCAGGGAGTGGAAAACTATTCCCGCCACCTGGCAAGGCGCAATCCCGGCGACCCACCGGAGTGTTTGGTGGATTATTTTCCCGATGATTGGCTTTTGTTTGTAGACGAATCCCACGTAACGGTACCGCAGTTGCGGGGAATGTATAACGGCGACCAATCCCGCAAGCGGGTGTTGGTGGAACATGGATTTCGTTTACCCAGCGCTGCTGACAACCGACCCCTACGCGCCGAGGAATTTTGGCAAAAGGTGAATCAGTGTATTTTTGTTTCGGCAACGCCTGGGGATTGGGAAGTGGAACAATCCGGTGGCGAAGTGGTGGAACAGATTATTCGACCCACGGGAGTGGTGGATCCGGAAATTATGGTTCGACCGACGGAGGGTCAGGTAGACGATTTGTATGGGGAAATTCAAGAACGCGCTTGGCGCAAGGAACGGGTTTTGGTAACGACGCTGACCAAACGCATGGCAGAGGATTTGACGGAGTATTTGCAGGAACGTCAGGTCCGGGTTCGCTACATGCATTCGGAAATTAATGCGATTGAGCGTATTGAGATTTTGCGGGATTTGCGTCAGGGAACGTTTGATGTGTTGGTGGGCGTGAATTTGTTGCGGGAAGGGTTGGATTTGCCGGAGGTGTCGCTGGTGGCGATTTTGGATGCGGATAAGGAAGGTTTTTTGCGCGCGGAACGTTCTCTGATTCAGACAATTGGCAGAGCGGCACGTCACGTGAACGGTCAGGCGATTATGTATGCGGATACGATGACGGAAAGTATGGAAAAGGCGATCGCGGAGACGGAACGCCGTCGGAAAATTCAGTTAGACTACAACCGCCAGCACAAGATTACGCCGCAATCGATTGAGAAGAAATCGGATAATTCGATTTTGGCGTTTTTGGAAATTAGCCGTCGCCTGCAGCAAGGGTCGGAAGATGTTTCCCAAGCAGAGACGGATGAGGTTCCGTTGGAGGAAATTCCCAATCTTATCGATCGGTTGCAGGAACAAATGAATGCGGCAGCCCAGGATTTGGAGTTTGAGAAGGCGGCTGAGTTGCGCGATCGCATTCAAACGTTACGGGATAAACTATTGGGAAGATAAGATAGCTGCTTGGTGAAAACAAAAAGCAGAAAAACAGACCGTCAAGTCGAAAAATGCTGCATACCACAAAACCAGAATTTCGTCAAATCATTCCTCGCTGGCTTTACAAAAGTAAATACGACGAAGGAAGTACTAAAAATTTCCGTCCCCGTAGAAGTATCGGTTTTGTCCACGAGAGCATGGGGAATGTAGCGATTAAACCGAAATCGAAGAGAAAATTGTCCACACCAAACACCCCATACTATAGGTTCTGATTTTACTAGTTTCCATCCCCACGGGTCAAGTGCCGGAATTTCGTTGCTAGTTGACACGATTCTCAATTATTTTTCGGGGTTCTCTGGAGAAATTTGTCGATGGAGATTGGAAGTTTTAAACATTTTGCTGGTATTGATTCGGTTGGAATTATAGGCGATCGTCCGACATCTAAAAATAGAGATAAAAAGCATTTTGCTGCAACAATAAACAGCGTTGTTTCCGATTTTATGAAGGAAATTGAACGCGATCGTAAATATCTTGCAAGGAAATTTGAAATTCCATCGAAGATAGAGACAAAACCGCGTCTTCTGTATGGTATTCGGTTAGCAACCACTGGCGATCGCGAACTTTCGAGTATTGTTCCAACTGCATGGTATCCTGTTCGATAAGAATATATTCGCGCAATTGGGGAATAGAACGATACAATCGAAACTTATCGCCGCGATCGTAGTTGCGGGTGGAATCAGATAAAACCTCAGCAATCAAAATGGGATTGGTCACCGTATCGCTGCGATTTCCCTCAAAAGCAGGTTTTTCCGCAATTACCATGACATCGGGATAAACGTAATGGCGGTGACTCGGTATCCACAGCCGCAAATCGCTGAGAAATACTTCATACGGTTGACCTTGAAAGGCCATATCTAGCCTTCTACCTAAATTTCGGATAATTCGGTTATGGTTAATCGATCCGCCAGCCACAGGTACAATATTGCCATCGCGGTATTCATGTTTGGATTCCGATCGTTCTTCCAGGTCTAGATATTCCGCCGGTGTATAGCGATGCGGTTTTGTTTTGGTTGGCATGGTGGTTCCTAGCATTGGGGTTGGCTGGCTGGTTCTAAGCTAACAAAAATCTCCACTGGCTAATACCATTTCTGAAAAACAATGATTTTTTGGGATTTCCCGATTTCCCTGGCAGGGGCGCTTCGCGAAGCGCCCCTACAAAAATGCCATTATTATTTCTTGCAGACTATTCAGGAAATGGTATAACGAGTTTCGATGGTCTGAAGGACCGGTGCCAAAGGCACCATCGCCCTGGCTATCTCAACCCACCACTTTGGGAATGGAACCATCTCGCAAACCGTTATCCAACATCCAAACAAGATCGTTGGCATCCGTTTGAATGCCCAAAACCGCATCCAAGGCTACGCGATGGGAAGAATTTCCTTGCAACCAAGCTGTATTGGGAAAAGGAACCAAATCGCCGCTTTGAGAAGCTTCCACCACGCGCAATTCTGGTTGGAAAAACTGATGCAAACTCAGAAAAATGCGGTTTTCGGAGTTGAGGGTAATATTGCCAGGTGCTTGCGAGAGTTCGGTGACAACTTCCAGTTGTGGCGATGTTTGCGATCGCGCATTTGGTTCGTTCAAACTCCCGAAACCAACCACCAGAATCAAGGCTACCGCGATTGGTAGCAGACGACGTAGATTTACAGGCATGGAAGGCGATGGAGAAATCGATGGTTGTATTCTATCTCGAACCGTTCTTCATGGCTAGCAACGCCGTTCCA
>CAYZHY010000046.1:0-28907 GCA_964477525.1 uncultured Geitlerinema sp.
TATTTTTGAATCGTTCCAGTCATAGTTGTTTCTCCTGATTTGTCTTTATGTCTTTGCAGCTGAATTAGAGGTGGGAATGAAATGTTATAGAAAAACTCAACGAGTTCTAGGAAATGGAGATGCCAACAGATACGCAGCAGGTTGTTCTATAGAAATGTTTGCCAATACCAATACTTCGATTTTGCTTGGTTCGAAGCGAGGGAAAAATCCGTTATTGATTTTTCCTAGAAAAAATCCCCCGAACCACCCCCTGTCCTCTACTTTTCAACATAGCCTTTAACAAGTCCAAATTCAAGAGATTTTGCCAGAGTTTACCAAAGATTTAAATTTGCCCGTAACTTTTCAAATTTTGAGAAAATATATCCTGGAAATCCACGAAAATTCTAGCTGTCTCTCTCGCTGGTTACGTCCTGAAACTACTGCATAAAGGGGGATAAACAATAAAAAAGCCAATGCCGGAATGAATATTGTATGGCAAAAAAAACTACGCGATCGCATCGTTTTTTTTAGTTTAAAACACGTAGGAAAAACAATAAAAACTTAGCAATATCCGTAAAAACACGGTTGCTTCGGGAAACAGTAACAGAACCATACATCCATACAGCAACTTCCTGTCAACAGCAATCGTGTCTTGGCAACCCCAGCATCTAGCCTTAACAAGCCGAGCATCGATCGAAAAAAAAGGGGCGAACCATCAAAAATCGCCCCAACAAAACTTTCAATGGATTGGTTAACTGCGTAGGCAGCAGAGCGCACTTACAGAATCGACAGCAACTTCATCGTTTATTTTGACAACAACCAGCTCACCAACGTACGAACACCATAGCCAGTGCCGCCAGCACCAGTGTAGTCTTTTTCCTTGTCTGTCCAAGCCGCACCTGCAATATCAATATGGGCCCAAGGCGTCTTCTCAACGAACTGTTTCAAGAACAAAGCGGCTGTAATCGCCCCCCCAGCACGGGGACCGGCATTTTTCATATCGGCGATTGGCGACTTCATGCCCTCAAAATATTTCTCTTCCAAAGGCATTTGCCAGAGTTTCTCCCCAGCATTGGTAGCCGCTTGCCGCAACTGTTCCGCAAGATCGTCATCATTGCTCCAAAATCCAGCAATATCTTCTCCCAAAGCAATGAGGCAAGCTCCCGTCAGAGTTGCCAAATCTACAATCGCATCTACTTCGATCTTCTCGGTGTAGACCAAAGCATCTGCCAAGGTCAACCGACCTTCCGCATCGGTATTGTTCACCTCAATAGTTTTGCCATTGGAAGCCGTAAGGATATCCCCCGGTCGCATAGCACGACCGCTAATCATATTTTCGGTTACTGCAGAAATAAAATGAACTTCAACATCCGGTTTGAGCTGTGCGATCGCTTTCGCCGTACCAAACGTCGTCGCCGCACCTCCCATGTCCATTTTCATGGTTTCAATGCCGCTGCCGGAAGGTTTCAGGTTCAACCCACCAGAATCAAACGTCAAGCCCTTACCAACAATGGCAATTTTGCGACGTGGCGTACCTTCAGGTCTGTAAGAAAGGTGAACAAACTTGGGAGGCAAATCCGAAGCTGCTGCCACTCCCAAAAACGATCCCATTCCCAGCTTTTCGCAATCTTCCTTTTCCAGAATTTCTAGAGACAAACCGTACTCAGAAGCCAGTTGTTGGGCCATTTCCGCCATGGTAACTGGTGTCATCTGGTTGGCAGGTGCCGATACCAATTCCCGTGCCAAAATTACCCCAGAAGCCACTTGCTGTCCGCGACGAATGGCATTTTCTTGTCCGGGAACACCGAGCAAATCCACCCGTTCCAGAAAACTTTTCTTCTCTTCCGGGTCGGATTTGAAGCGGGTATCCTTGTGCAAGCCCAGTTCTACCCCTTCTACCATGGCTTGGGTGGTGGCCTCTGGGTCGTTATTCCATAGGTTCAGCGCCAAACCTAGGGTTTTGCAGCGTTCCTTTTGAGCCTGCTTGGCAGCCGTCGCTGCCGCCAAACGCCAATTTTCTAGTTGGTTGTCTTCTGCTTTGCCCAGTCCCAGTACAATAATCTTGCGGATATTGCTACCACCGCCAACGCGGGTGACAGCACTGCTACCGGCAGATCCTTTAAATTCCGTTTCCTCAATTAGTTCCGAAAGAACGCCAGAGAGCTTTTTATCTAGTTGTTCTAGTTCTCCCGTTACGTTTACCGCTTCTTCGTGAAATGCGATCGCCAAAGCGTCTCCAGACCAATTTAAAATCGATGTATCGGTTGCGCGAAAATCCATATACAGCCTTTCCTTACTGCGTCTCGTTAATGCACAATGCTATCAGTTAACCAGCATGGCGCTACCAAGCACAAGCGTGCAAGCGTTCTCGCTTTTGGAGCTTCTTGACAAATAATCTTCAAAGAGTTCTGCCAGTTTTCCCATATGAAGCATATTTTTCTTTTACCGACCAGCTTTTTGGTTTTTTGTCTCTCGGGCATTTCTGCCACGACACAAGCACAAACAAGTGTTACACCCACACCAGATCGAGAAGTCGCTTGCGATATTTTGGTGGCTGGTGCTGGCTTGGCTGGCATGGCGACGGCGTACGAAAGCTTACATAATGGCAAAACGGTTTGTTTGACCGAGATTACTGATTGGCTGGGGGGTCAAATTTCTTCCCAAGGAACGGCCGCACTCGACGAACGTCCCACCCAACGCCGCCGTTTGTTTTACCCCCGGGGATACTTGGCGTTGCGCCAGCGGATCGAACAATTCTACGATCGCCTCAATCCGGGCAAATGCTGGGTCAGCGAATCTTGTTTTCTTCCCCGAGATGCCCATAAGATTTTACGGCAAATGCTGCGCGATGCCGAAAAACGGGGCAAGGGAAGGCTACACTGGTTTCCCAATACGGTGATTAAAGAGCTCAAGCAAAATTCGTCAGGAAATTTTTTAACTGGTGCGATCGCGATCCAGCATCAAAGTGCTGCCGATGCGCCGCCTTTGAATACCAAACCCCTATCCGAAACCATTAGGGAAGCTTATCGCTATCAAGATTCGGACAATTTCACCAAAACCATTATTCGCCTGCATCCCCCAGCAGCTGAAACAGAAAAGAACGATGGTCCCAACTGGTATGTGGTGGATGCGACGGAGACCGGGGAATTGATTGCTCTGGCAGATGTTCCCTACCGTTTGGGGATTGACCCGCGTTCGGCTCTGGAGCCCTCGGCATCGACGCGTCACGGCGATCGCTACTGTACCCAAGGCTTTACTTACACGTTTGCCATGGAGGCAACCCAACAGCCGCCATCCCATACCAAACCGGATTTTTACGATCGCTACCAACCTTATTACAGCTACGAGTTGGAACGTTTGGCGGATTTTTCTTTGGTGTTTACCTACCGACGCATTCACAGTGCCAAACCAAACCAGCCGTTACCGAGCAATATTCGCGACTATCCCATCCATGCTGGGGATATTTCCATGCAAAATTGGACCTGGGGAAACGATTACCGTCCGGGAACCCGCCGCGATAATTTGATTTATACCCGAGAACAGTTACAAGCCCAAGGTCAATTAGAACCTGGTGGCTGGATGGGGGGATTGCGCGTAGAAACGCTGGCGGAGGCGGAAGAGCTGGCGCGGGGATTTTTCTATTGGTTGGTACGCGGGGAAACGGATTCTCAGTTGGGTGAAGGGGTAAAAGAACCCCATCCCAACTACCGCTACTTGCAGGGATACGATTCGCCCATGGGAACCGCACATGGTTTGTCGAAATATCCGTACATTCGAGAAGCTCGTCGCATTATTGGACGTTCCTATCCGGCGTATCCGGAAGGTTTTACGGTTTGGGAAGTTGATATTTCCCGGCAAAATTTTCAGCAGGATTGGTATCGTTTGAATCTCACGCCGGCGGAGTACAAACGTTTGTGGACGGAAATTGCAGGACTGGATAAGTTGCAGGCGATTCGTTCCAACGAACCACAACCGAGTTTGCAGCGATCGCGATCGCGGATTTATCCGGATGCGGTGGGTATCGCCCACTATGCCATTGATTTTCATCCTTGTATGGGGATGCATCCACCCTATGCACCGAGTAATTTCGAACGTCCTGGGGAACGATTGGGCGCGGGTGCGGCGTATCCGTTTCAAATTCCTTTACGTGCAACGATTCCCCAACAGTTGGATAATTTTTTGGTGGCAGGCAAAAGTATTGCTACCAGCCACGTAGCGGCGGCGGCTTATCGGGTGCATTCCTTTGAATGGTCGGTGGGAGCGGCTGTGGGAAATACGGTGGCGTTTGCTTTGGAACAGGAGATTTTGCCGGTGGAATTGGTGGACGATTTGCCCCAGCGAGAACCGATGTTGGAAATGTTGCAGCAGCGTTTGCAGGCACAAGGCAATCCGATTGCGTTTCCAGATACGTCGGTTTTCAATCAAGATTGGCAAGATTGGCGTTAGTTCGGCAATTTCGACTTGTAATTGGTTGCTGCTTGGCTGACGCGATCGCTCGGGGCAGGTAAACTGTGACTAACACCAAGAATGGTTTTTATACAGAATTTTTTATAGGAGGAGATTACCAACTATGGTTGGCATGACGACGGCACCAACGGTAGCTCCAGAAAAAACGGGTCAAACCAAAGCCCAACACTATCCTGATTATAAGGTGATTGTGCTTAACGACGATTTCAATACGTTTCAGCATGTGGCTGAGTGTCTAATGAAGTATATTCCCGATATGAGCAGCGATCGCGCCTGGGAATTGACCAATCAAGTTCACTATGAAGGTCAAGCCACGGTTTGGGTAGGTCCTTTAGAGCAGGCAGAACTCTATCACATGCAACTGCGGCGAGCCGGCTTAACCATGGCTCCTTTGGAACCGGCTTAATGGGAATTTGCTGGTAGTGACTATTTGCAGTCGGCACCAATATGGGAGGGAAGGAGGGATTGTTGCTAGAGAGAACCTGGCTAAGCGTGGCTATGGCCACGTTTTTTTAAGTAATTTTACTCAAAAGAGGGGAGAAAAAGTGGGTTGTGGGGCGTATAGAGTCAGTGTAAACAAATTGTAACTTTACATTATTTAACAAAAATCTATTTTTTCTATGGAAAAAGTTGGTAGGAGCAATCAGCCTTGAGCAGGCAATATAGTAGAAATCTGGGGGAAAGCAGCGTACCGAGATGGGCAAAACAATGAGAGAAAGGGAAGTTTCTTTGTAAAGAAATGTTGCTTAGAGAGTCCTAAAAGTCCCTGCAAATAAAGGTTTCGGATTGTAAGAGCAGCGATAGTTTTTTTAATAAACTGTAATAAAAAAAACCGCTTTAGCATTGTATAAAAAATACTTGGTAGGGTAAAACAAAGAAAGCAAAAGCCTACTACCAACAACGATCGACGATCGTTGCTAGAGGAACCCGCAAGGAACATTCCTCTCTCAGAATTCTTAAAGGTAGCTTGGGGATATTGATATTCCTTCACAGCTCCTTTAAGGAAATCGCAAAATCCCTCCTTGGGGGTTGGTTGGGCTTTTGCCTGTTACTACCAAACCGCTCATCAAAACCAGTTTGATATCGAGGCTGTACCCCAGAAAAGAAGAAGGAGATTTATTCCATGCTAGACGCATTTACTAGGGTTGTTTCTCAAGCGGATGCTCGCGGTGAATTCCTCAGCGACTCCACCATGGACGCTCTCACCAACATGGTGAAAGAGAGCAACAAGCGCTTGGATGCTGTTAACCGCATGACTTCCAACAGCTCCACCATTGTTGCTAACGCCGCTCGCGCCTTGTTTGCCGAGCAGCCCCAACTGATCCAACCCGGCGGTAATGCTTACACCAACCGCCGCATGGCTGCTTGCTTGCGCGACATGGAAATCATCTTGCGCTACGTCACCTATGCAACCCTAGCCGGTGATGCTAGCGTTCTCGACGATCGTTGCTTGAACGGCTTGCGCGAAACCTACCAAGCTTTGGGCGTACCCGGAGCTTCCGTAGCCGTAGGCGTGCAAAAAATGAAAGATGCCGCCGTTGAAATGATTAACGATCCGGCTGGCATCACTCCTGGGGACTGCAGCGCCCTGACTTCTGAAGTAGCCGGCTACTTCGATCGCGCTGCCGCTGCTGTCGGCTAATCGCGAACCTTTTCTACCCTTGAATTGGTAGGGCGTTCCCAACGCCAAACAGCGATTCTCTTGAATCGATCGTTTTAATTAAAACCACTAGAAAACCACAGGACAGATTTAGGGAGAAAGATTCACAATGAAAACCCCAATTACCGAAGCGATCGCAGCCGCAGATACCCAAGGACGTTTCCTAGGCAACAGCGAACTGCAAGCTGCCAACGGACGTTTCGATCGGGCCATGGCTAGCTTGGAAGCAGCTCGCGCCCTAACTCAAAACTCCCAACGCTTGATTGATGGGGCTGCCCAAGCTGTTTACAACAAGTTCCCTTACACCACCCAAATGCAAGGGCCCCAGTATGCCTCCACACCGGAAGGCAAAGCCAAGTGCTCTCGTGACATTGGCTACTACCTGCGGATGATTACCTACTGCTTGGTAGCTGGCGGCACCGGCCCCATGGATGAGTATTTAATTGCTGGCTTGGCAGAAATCAATGCCACTTTTGAACTTTCTCCTAGCTGGTACATCGAAGCCCTCAAGTACATGAAAGCCAACCATGGCTTGAGCGGTCAAGCAGCTACCGAAGCCAACACCTACATTGACTACGCCATTAACGCTCTGAGCTAAGAAAGCACATAGTGCTTGCCCGGTGAGGTATGCGGGTGCTGGTTTGAAGCTGGCATCGGTACACCTGACCGGGCGATTTTGTAGGATTCGGTTAAAATTAGTGGCAACAAGGAGTTTACCGTGGCTATTACAGCAGCAGCACCTCGGTTAGGCACTTCTGCCTTTGACGAAGGCTTCAAGGTAGAACTGCGTACGTTAGATGACGTAGAAGCCGTCATTCGAGCCGTTTACCGCCAAGTTTTTGGCAACGACTACGTCATGGAGTCCCAACGGCTCATCAGCGCCGAATCTTTGCTACGCAACGGCACCATATCCGTGCGCGAGTTTGTGCGCAGCGTCGCGAAATCGGAACTGTACAAAGAAAAATTCCTATACGACAACTTCCAAACTCGGGTCATCGAACTCAACTACAAACACTTGTTGGGTCGTGCCCCTTACGATGAGTCGGAAGTTGTCGAACATCTCGACATCTACGAAAACGAAGGATTCGACGCTGAAATCGATTCTTACATCGACTCCAGCGAATACATTGAAAACTTCGGCGATAACATCGTTCCTTACTATCGCGGCTTCAATACCCAAACCAGCCAAAAAACGGTTGGGTTTACCCGCATGTTCCGCCTGTATCGCGGCTATGCCAACAGCGACAACTCCCAAATAGAAGGCAAACGGACCCGCTTAGCCAGAGATTTGGCGTTAAACCGTCCATCGCCGGTGGTTGCTCCTTCTGGCAACATCAGTGGTTGGAGCTATCGCCCCAACCAGCAAGACTTGCCTACCCTGGCACTAGGCGGTTCGGTGGGAATGTCTACGGATAGCCGCATGTATCGCGTCGAAATCGTTGACACCCGCTCTGGTGGTGGCAAGTTGGCTACCCGTCGCAGCAGCCGAGTTTTGTACGTTCCTTACGAACAGCTATCCAACAAAATGCAGCAAGTTCTGCGTCAAGGCGGAAAAATTGCTAGCGTCACCAGAGCTTAATCTCAAAACACAAAAAACAAGATGGTAATTTGGCAACCGACATCTTAGGTGCCCTACCCCTGGAAAATTTTTCCTAGGAGAATCGAAGATAGGAGATAGGGGTTGAGGGTCGCGAATCCCACAGGTTCCATCCTTATGCCTTTATCTTTTATCTTTGATTGCGCCAGAGGTGTGAAAATTTTCCAGAGTTAGGTGTAACCGTCAAAGCCTGTTTCAGGTGTTTGGCGGCTATGGTGCGGTAAGCACCTTTCCTAAGCAATGTTGCAGCTTTTTGAAAAGATTCCTTAACCAGCATCTGGAGATTAAGAAAATATGCTTGGTGCAGCATCAGTTGGTGGAATGGGAACCTCTCCCTCGGGAAATCGCATGTTCCGCTACGAAGTGGTAGGGTTGCGTCAAAACGAAGACAACGACCAAAATACCTACCCCATTCGCCGTAGCGGCAGCGTTTTTCTCAACGTTCCCTACAACCGCATGAACGAAGAAATGCGTCGTATTACCCGTATGGGGGGCACTATTGTCAACATTGAACCGATAAGCTCCGAATCGGAATAATGCTCTGACAAGTATTGATTTGTTCTCCCAGAATTCTTCCTTTAGGTGGCTAATAGCTAATGGTTGGCAGTTCTTTTTCAGATCTGCAAGCTACTAGCTGTTAGCCACTTGTTGTCAGTACCTCTCTATGTTGGTTTTCAGTAGTTTCCAGTAGGTCGAAAGTCATGTCTGCATCCAATTCCGAATCGCCAACATCAACCAACCCGACAAATGGCGGCAAATTGACCGCCGAAGATGCGATCGCCAATCTTTCCCATCCCGATACCAGCCTGCGTTACTATGCTGCTTGGTGGTTGGGAAAATTTCGAATTCGCTCTTCAGAAGCCGTTACTGCCCTCATTGAGGCTTTGCAAGACGAAGACGATCGCACGGAATTGGGAGGATATCCCCTGCGACGCAATGCCGCTAGAGCCTTGGGCAAAATTGCCGATCCGCAGGCGGTGCCAGCTTTGATTGAGTCTCTGAGTTGTGAAGATTACTACGTTCGCGAATCCGCCGCCCAAGCTTTGGGAGAAATTGGCGATCGCCGTTCCATATCCCATCTCCAAAAACTTCTCGCTGGTGGCGTGGAAGCAGCGCAACAGGTACCCGGGCGACCTCACCTCACACAACCCTACGAAGCGGTTTTGGAAGCTCTCGGGAAATTGCAAGCTACCGAGTCAGTTTCGGAAATCGAACCTTTTATCAATCATTTCTTGCCGCGAATTCAGTATGCAGCGGCTCGGGCTATGTACCAACTGACTCACGAACCTACCTACGCTCAGTATTTGGTGGATGCCTTAACGGGAAACGACGTACAGCTACGCCGTTCGGCCTTAATCGATTTGGGAGAAACCGGCTACTTGCCAGCGACAGAAGCGATCGCCGAAGCAAAAGTCGAAAATAGTTTTAAACTGATTTCCCTCAAAAATCTGCTAGCATCAGAAATTCAAGAATCCGCCGATTTTAATTCCCCACGAGCCAACCAAATTATGGATTGGATGGATGCGCTGTTGTAAACGCTTGACGTAAATCATGACCACACAAGAGCTGATTCAAGCTGTAGAGCAGGCAACGACCCCCGATAGCCTTGTCAAAGCCGTGCGTTCCCTGGCTGCTACCCGCGATCCCCAGAGTATACCAACCTTAATTGATGTGTTGGGATACAACAACCCCGGTGCTGCTATAGCGGCCGTAGAAGGATTAACCAATATCGGATCGGCAGCGGTACAACCGATTTTGGATAAAATTGATGGGTATAACTACGGCGCCAGAGCTTATTCGATTCGTGCCTTAGCCGCGATCGCCGATCCGGCAGCATTCGATATTCTGCTACAAGCCGCTGCTACGGATTTTTCACCCAGCGTTCGTCGGGCTGCTGCTAAGGGAATTGGCAGATTGCAGTGGGAAAAAATCTCTGATGGGGATATTACCTCTGCCCAAACTAAAGCCGCTCGAACTTTGTTAGAGCTTACGCACGCCGAAGATTGGTCGATTCGCTATGCTGGTGTGGTAGGATTGGAAGGCCTGGTAGCTGCGATCGCACAGAAATCGCTCCCCGAACGGGAAGAAATTCACAACCGCTTTCAAGAATTGCTCCAACAAGATGTGGAAGTGGCGGTACGTGCTAGAGCCCATAAAGCCCAGCAAAGTAACCATACCTACGAAACCAGCCGTTAAAATATCGATCGATTCTGGCGATAGACAATTTCAATGGCAAGAAACCATCGCCTCAATCTTTTCTATAAAAGTAAATAGAAGAAAATTCCTACGAATATAATATTTTTTCGATGGTATCTTCTAATTCTTGTTTGCTTAAATCGGTTAAAATAAAAACTTCTTGTACGGTTTTGCCTTGACGGGCGATCGCTTTAAAACCGCCGCGAATGGGAATAGAAACCCGTACTTTTAGTTTGGGAATGTGACCTTTGACCCGACCCAGTTGGCCTGGGGTAATCGTTTGAATGCCATTTACTTGAACAAGTTTTTCTAAAATAGGAATTAGACCTTGCAGGTGGGTGGAGTGGTTTAAGACCAATCTGCCTTTCTCGCTAGTACTCATGAGTTTGTGAGGAGAAACTTTACAAACGCTACCTGCCGATTGTAGCCTTTCTGCTATTTGATGGCGAATTCAATTTTGCTATTTATTAAGTTTTGCGATAGCTTCGCGCTCTGATTGACAGGTTTTCTAGCTAGAGCGATCGTAAAAATTCATAAAAATTTATAATGTTCGCGCAGTGATTCTATTTTATATCGTTTTATTCCACCATTCGAGCGCGATGCGTTTAAAATTCACATACTAGCACTGTAGATATCGCTATTTACATAGTTTATCAATTTTTTATACTCTCTTTAACAAATATCCGCTAAAAAAGAAATTAAGCAAACTTTCTTTGAATGCTAACCGTTCAATAGTTCCTATAAAAAGTATTGATATTGGTCCTATGACACTACCGTTACTAAGCTATCCTCCCACCAGTAGCAACCAACGGGTTGCCAGTTTTGAAGTACCAGGAGACGAACAACCCAAAATTTACAATTTGGAACAACTCAGTTCGCCAAACGAAATCGAAGAACTCATTGAAGTAGCTTACCGTCAAGTTTTGAGCGAACATCAAGTTTTAAAAAGCAATCGCCAACCCGTTTTGGAATCCCAACTCAAAAACCGTCAAATCTCTGTCAAAGATTTTATTCAAGGATTAGCAACCTCGGAAATCTTTCGGGAACGTAACTACGAAACCAACAACAACTATCGTTTCGTACAAATGTGCATACAGCGATTGCTAGGTCGCGATGTTTTTAGCGAACGGGAAAAAATCGCCTGGTCTATTGTCCTAGGAACGAAAGGCTTGCAAGGTTTTATTGCCGATTTGCTGAATAGCGAAGAATACATGCAATATTTTGGCAACTCGATTGTTCCCTATCAAAGAAGGCGAATTTTACCCCAACGCAGCCAAGGCGATATTCTGTTTGTGCGCCAAACGCCCCGATATGGCGAAATGTTCCGTACCCAGTTGGAACAAATGGGGTATTTCCGTTTTCGCAAAGATTATATTTGGGAATGGCAAAAACCACCTTTTTCCCAAGCTTACCGAATTTTGGCTTTAACCGTTGGTGGTGCCACGGCCGTGTTTATTGTCGTGTTTCTGATTCTGACGATGTTGGAATTTATTGGCATCGTTAATATTTAAACGGGACAATGCGATCGCTTATCGCAATCAACCCAAATCCATACAAAAAAATCAGGGCAGGAATCCACCTGCCCTTTCTAAGCCAGCTATATTTTTATAGATAGATCCCGCTAGCAACTAAGGATTGGCAAAGGTATTAATCCGACCGCCACCAGTATTTCTTCCTGGAACGGGACGTGGTACCGAAAAAGGTTGTGCTTGTTGTTGGTTGTTGCTGCTAGCAGCGGGTTGGTTAAGAACCGGTTGGTTGAGGTTTCTGCCAGAAGTGTTTGTATTGTTGCCAGTAGCGTTGTTTCCCCGCTGTTGGTTGTTGCGATTGATATTCCCTCCATCGTAGGGATTTCCCCGAACCGAAAAACTCCCTTGATTAGCATTGGTACCAAAATTGGTATTGCTATTGTTTCTATTAGGGGAAATTGGTCGGTTCAACGTTGGCGTTGTGTTCCTAGATGGCGAAGAAGGCGATGGTGGCAACATGTTGCGGTTGGAAGTAAAACCAGAATTGTTGTTGCTGTTGGTATTATTGGTGCTATTGTTGCTAGCTGGGTTGGGCATGGGAGAAGCGTAGGAATTGCCTCCTAACGAGTTGTTGGTCTCTTGGTTGCCACCGTTTGTATTGGTTTGGGTATTGGGTAGAGGAGAGGCATAGGAATTGTTGCCATCATTCGTTCCCATGCGTGGTGGGTACACTTGAGAACCGGTACGAAAGTCCTGTTGTGAGGAAGTTTGTTGGTTCTCTGCCGTGCTGTTGTTCGTGCGATCGCTTGTAGACCCCTGCAACGGAGACGAAGAATGGGTGGCCTGTTGTTGTCCAGCTGGTGCTTGTCGGTTCATGTCAGCAGAAGAGGTGGATGAATTGTTCCTGTTCGACTGAATGGCCGAAAACAAATTAATCCCACCAATGGGGTTGTAATTGGGAGGAGCATTCAAATCGGAAACCGAAGTATTGCTATTACGATTGTTTCCACCGAAATTCCCAGCATTGAGCGAGGTATTCCCATTCGATGTAGGCGTTGTAGAAGCGATAAAAGGATTATTGTTTCTCGTTTCCCCACTTGTTTGAGAATTGGAGAGAAACGTGTCGTTAATATTAAAACTTTTGTCAGAAGCAACGGTTTCGGAACTACCAGAGGAGCTAGAATTGTCCATTTGCTCTCGTACGTCTTTTGGCACCAAATCCGCCATGACTTCTTGTCCCAAACTCACCTTACCGTGTTGCGATGAGAGGGATTGTTTGGGATTGAGAACGTCGTCTTTCTTTTTCGCATTGTCTAACTCTTGCAGCAAAACGGAAGAACTATCAATATCCGCTGCTTGAGCGCGGGTTTCTTTTTCAGCGAGCGTTTTTGCCAGTTCTTCCTGTTCTTGGTTTCCGGCATCGATAGAAGAACCATCGCCGGTAGCGTTGGTAGAGGATTTTTGGTTGAAATGGTTTACATAACTCCAACCGAAGGAAATGGTTGCCATTACCAACAGAGCCGATCCCCAAACCGGAGGTCGCATCAAATTGCGAAATTGCGCTCTTAGAATTCGCAAATTCTGTTGAGAAAAAACGCGGGATTTTGGTTTAGGCAAGCGATTTGGATTTAGCATAGTACCTTGAGAGACAGAATCCTGCTCCCCTGATGAGTTCAATAGAAAAAGTGATTTTTCTGGAAAGGTGCTTTTTTCCCAATCCGAACCCTCTTGTGAATGCTATGTCGGATGCTTGTCTCGATCTAAGTCTTACCAGCCAGCTTCCTTGACCCCTTGATTGTGCTGGATTGGTTTGGCATTCAATCTTTGATATTTTGACATCTTCCCATTACTTCCAATCTTAACAAGCAATGGTCCCTACAATACTGTGGGTTCCCAATTTTTACCAAAAATTCATAACCCCCAACTCAACGAGAAAAACGCCACAATAAAAATAAGCCAAACAGCAAGCTACAGAGAGTAGGCAACCAACCGGCTAGAATGGGAGAGATGGCACCGCTCAATCCCAAAGCATCGCCGATGGACATTAATAGGTAGTAGCTAAAAATGAGCACCACGCTAATGCCAAACCCGGTAGCTTTGTTGTTACGGTCTGGTTTCATACCGAGCATGGTTCCCACCAAAGCAAATGCCACGCAAGCAAAAGGAATAGATAGTTTTTGTTGGATGCGAATAGTTAGTTTGCGAACTTCGTCCTCATTGCCGCTATGGCGTAACAGTTCCCGGCGGCGCATGGCTTGCAAGATATTCATTTCGCTGTAATCTCGCCGTTCGGAAGCTAGTTCCAAAGGGGCTTTGGGAAGGAGCAATCGGTGGTGGTCAAAGGTAACAACTTTGCGGTAAGAATCATCGTTATCTAGGACGTAGATGGTGCCATTGTAAAAGTCCCAAATCTGTTCTTGAACATTCCAGCTACCTGATTTGGCTAAAATAAGTTGTTTGAATGATGGTTGGGAGTAATCCAAAATAGTGACATTTTTCATGCGATCGCCATTAAATTCCTCGGCATAGAACAGCCGGTACAAACGAATGCCCGTATCGCCGCCGCCGATGGGTCGTTCGCGATATTCTGGATAAAGAATATTAGTATCGTCTCGCAGGGGATTGCTGTCGTCGGTTACTGCTTTTTTCAGGGTTAAGGTGGCTTCGTATTTGGCGGCTGGTACCACGATTTCATTAAAGGTAAAGGTAATACCAGTTACCAACAATCCCATAGCCAAAGCTGGTGCCAACAAGCGTTGCATGCTCACACCACAGCTACGCATGGCAATCAATTCACTATCGCTTGCCATGCGGCTGTAGGCGAGTAGGGTAGCCAGCAACATAGCGGTAGGAAAAGCAAAAGCTAAAAAATAGGGAATTTGTAGGAGAAAAACCTTCACAGCGATGGCTAGAGAAATATCTCCATCCGTAACTTTGCGCACAAGGTCAAAGACAGTCCCAATGGATATTCCCAGAGAACCAAAAGCGCCCAAACCAAATAAAAAAGGTGCCGTCAGTTCGGAAATAATATAACGATCCATTATAGAGATCCACGGCAACCAATTCGATGGATTCCAGGATTTTGCTAATTGGTATTTCATAAAGCGTCTGGGTAGCCAATCCAAGCTAGTGTGCTTGCGCTGGCGAAAAACCGTCAAAGCTGAAAATTTTTGCCGAGATAGTATTTACGCACCAAGGGGTCATTGTATAATTCCGTCGGTGTTCCCGAAGCGAAAATTTCTCCTTCCCGCATGATGTAGGCACGATCGGTGATTTCTAGGGTTTCTCGCACGTTGTGGTCTGTAATTAAAATTCCCATGGGATAAGTACGTAACCGGGCAATAATAGCTTGAATTTCGGAAACTGCAATGGGATCGATGCCAGCAAACGGTTCGTCAAGGAGTAAAAATTTCGGTCCCCAACGACCAATTGCCAAAGATCGAGCAATTTCCGTACGCCGCCGTTCGCCACCAGAAACGCGAATGCCAGGGGTGGATGCTACCTGGTGCAAACGAAACTCATCTAGCAAATCGTGCAAGCGTTGGGACCATTGCCGTCGGGGAACTTTCGTTTGTTCCAAAACCAACAATAGGTTTTCCCGTACAGTTAGCTGGCGAAAAATGCTCGGTTCCTGGGGTAAATAGCTAATACCTAACTTGGCGCGACGGTCGATGGATAAAGGGGTAATGTTGCGTTTGTCTAGCCAAACGTACCCGTCATCGGGTTGGAGCGAACCAATAATGGTATAAAACATGGTGGTTTTGCCAGCACCATTGGGACCGAGCAAACCCACAATTTCTCCTTGGTTTACCGAAATATGCGCGTTTTTGACGACAGTGCGCGCTCCGTAAGATTTGCAAATGTTTTCCAGGACAATCTTCACTGAACGGACTCCGATTCAGATTGCGATTGAGATGGCGCTGAAGGAAGCGATGGCGGACTATCCGCACCTGTATCGTTGGTATTACCATTGGAAGATTCTGGTACTACGTAAACCGACTCCACCTGTTCGTTTTCCGCCGGTCGGGCAATAAATAACCCTTCGTCAATTAGGTAAGTAACCGTTTCGCCACGGATGGTATTGCCTTGTTGAACGACGCGCACATTACCATTTAGAACAATACGACGTTCGCGGGTAAAATATTGGGCTTGGTTGGAAGTAGCGTGAATTTGCTGGGCGGGATAATCAATTTGTACGTTTCCGCGGGCTGTGATAATACCAGTTTGAGCGTTGGCTTCTTGAATGTCGGATTTGACAGTAAGTTTCTGGTTACCTGTAGGAGAATTCGTAGCTGTTGGAGAAGGTTGGGCGTTGGTAGATTGCGAGTAAACTGGCGCATTCCAGCCACCAGCTACCAGCAACCACCCAACGAACAACCAACTAGAAGTGTATAAAAAGGAGCGAAGCAATAACTTGAACATGTTGGCAAAGAAAATACCCTTCGCGAACTTAACTTGGCAGAGATGGGGTAGTAGCAACGACCTAATAAGTTAAGGGATCGTTCCCTTATGAAGAAGACGTACCTTGGTCGTTTTGGCGTTCAAATTCCGGTGCGTAGGCTTGAAGCAAATTGCTGACTTGGGAAATGACCTCTTCTTTGGAAGAAGTGCCCAAGGCTTGCCGTTCTGGAAAGAATTCTGGCTTGTTGAGAGATTGCGCGATCGCTTCTTTCACCTGTTTGCTAATAAATTCTTGCAATTCTTCCTTGGCACGGGCGCGTTGGAAATTGGCCCCTTCTTCTGTGGTAGCATACAGAGGTGGTAAGCGGTTGAGAGCGTAGGCAGCAATATCCCCCACATCCAGGGTTTGCTCGCTCGTGGCTTCAATTTCGGCCACCTTGGCGATCGCTTCCGCCAATACCAGTTCTTCCATTACGTTAATAAATTGCTTGCGGGGAAGCACCACCACTTCCCCCGTTAGCAAAGCACCCATGAGACGGTCCAGGGCCATATACTCTTCGATGGATAGTTCGCTGGCGGCATTGCAAATTCGCCCCACCTCAGCTTCCATAGCCGAAGTGAGATATCCATCTTTGAGGGCTTGTTCGACAATTTTGACAATGCTCATACAATTAACTCACGTTCTCCACAAATGGTTTACTAAATAGCTAACAAAAATACAGGCCACCAAGCGTACCTTCTAGATGGTTATATACCTACTGACCAAGATTGTATTACTTAATTCCCTGAAAACGCCAAGGAACCGGATCGATCGCTTTTCCATGAACGTACAATCCCCAGTGCAAGTGGGGACCGGTAGAAATTCCCGTGGATCCCACGGTACCAATCGCTTCCCCAGCTTCCACCATTTCCCCCTCTCGAACATCAATACGATCTAAATGTAAAAAGATACTAACCACACCTTGCCCGTGGTTAATGCCTACCGTATTGCCATGGAGGGTAAACCCTTCAGCCTCGCGACCCACCAGGTCAATGCGCCCGGCTGCCGGTGCCACCACAGTAGAACCTTTCCTGCCTGCATAGTCTACACCACGATGGAAGTAATTGCTGGCAAAGTCGCCATTGTAGTAACGGCGAACCCCGTACACCGTGGTGACAGACCCGGCATGGGGGCGGACAAAATTGCCCTGCCAAAATTGTTGTTGGGTAACCAACTGTTTGAACTCCGCTACCCGATTGAACTCGTAATCGGTCCCCGTAATGCCGGTTTTGGAATCGGGCAACCAAATCGATTGGGTGGGAAAATTGCGATCGCGTACGTATACTGCTAAGTTTCTAACTTCTTGCGAATTTTGGATTCGCAAACGCCGCCGACCCGGTTCTTCTAAAGGCGTGGTAGGCAAAAGTACCCGAAATCGATCCTCCGCTTCAGCAAACGCGGGATAAGACGTACCATCCCACACCACCTTAGGAACAGAAGTGGTAGCCGTCTCCGACTCAATCGTAACCGAAATGGTGTCGCCCAAACGCGGTGTTTGAGGATTTACCTGTACCTCCAAAGCCAAACACCGCGCTGCTGGTGCCAACACGCCCAAAAGAACGCCCCACAAAAGCAAAGACAATTTGCCCTGGGGAAACCAGCAACTCGCAAAAAAAACAAACCACCTCGCTTGCAACATTCGTCTCGATCCTTTCTCCAAAAACGAATTCCAAAACGTTTGACCAAACTTGGCCCAGTTAGGAAAGATTTAAAATTTGGGTCTCATATATACAATTGCTTGTCGCCACACCAAGGTTTGCTGGTCGTAGCTATCTACCAAACAGATACATTCAGAATCTTGCCAAAAGACATGACCTACCAGGAGGTCGCCGGTTGTCAGTTGCAGTTCTACTTCTTTCTTTTCCTTAATATAGTCCGCAATTTGGCGAACGCTGGGCAATCCAGTGTCAAATTCTGCCATGGCTAAAAAAAATTGAACTCTGTAAACAACAAATCAAACACGAGGGAATTTTTGAAGCTAGCTATAGCTTAGCTCACCACCAGAATAGCCAAAACCGATCGACGAGAATTGGTAGCCGTTGTCAAATCAGTGCGCGTTCTTGCTGCCTCCATGTTGCTAGATTGGCCAAAAAAAACTAGATAGATCGCAAAAACACGATGCCGTTGGCGTTTTGGTGGAAGTTGCTAGCAGTCAAAAAAAGGAACTCTTGGTATAGTACAAGGTTGAGGAATATTCTGCACACAAAACCGTAGACAGACCATGGAATTTGTCAAATATCAAGGGTTGGGAAACGATTTTATCCTCATCGACAATCGCCAGCAAACACAGCCATTGTTGAGCGCACAGCAAGCCATTCAGCTATGCGATCGCCATTTCGGTATTGGCGCAGATGGCGTTATTTTTCTGTTGCCTGCCCAAGCAGACAGCGACTGTAGCATGCGGATTTACAACGCCGATGGGTCCGAACCCCAAATGTGCGGCAATGGTATCCGCTGTTTGGCCAAATTTGCCGCCGATTTAGGAGTCAACCCCAGCCACCAAAGTCAAAATAGCTGGACCTACAAAATTCACACTGCCGCCGGCACGATGGTCCCCGAACTGCTAGAAGATGGTAAGGTACGGGTCAACATGGGGATGCCGCGACTGGTAGCCAGCGAAATTCCCACCACCTTGGTCCCTGCCGACCAAAAAGCGATCGCTATCCCCGTGGAAGTAGCTGGCAGCCACTGGCAAGTCACCGCCGTCAGTATGGGCAATCCCCACTGCATTATTTTCACAGAAAATGCTGGTGGAATTTCTTTAGAAACCATTGGTCCTCAATTTGAAAACCATCCTGCCTTTCCCGAACGCACCAATACAGAATTCATCCAAATTGTCAATCCCTCCTATATCAAAATGCGCGTTTGGGAACGGGGGGCAGGCGCCACCCTGGCTTGCGGTACCGGAGCTTGTGCCTGTGTGGTAGCCGGCGTGCTCAATTCCCTGTGCGATCGCAGTTGTACCGTAGAACTCCCTGGCGGTTGTTTGGACATTGAATGGTCCGATCGAGACAACCGCGTTTACATGAGCGGTCCCGCCGAAGCTGTCTTTACCGGTCGTTTGACTAGCGAATCAACGACTCCAAAGCCAACTGCAACTGTTGGGTAAGTGCCGAAACAGCGTGGCGGCGGCTGGCTTGATAGTCACCGAAGCGACGGTTCACATCAAGGGGTGTGCCTATCCGAATTGTAGCGCGTTGTTTCCCCAAGCGCGGGCGTTGAAAAGGATTAGCCCCCCGAAAGCGAGCCATCACATCCCACATCAAAAAGAGCGTATCGGCAAAACGTTCCGCCGTGGGCTTATCTTTCACGTATCGTCCGGTCACCGCCACAAAACTTTCTACCAACCGCATGTGCCACATATACCGATTGGCCTCAATGGCTACCCAGTCAGCCAATCCCCTCTCCAGCAGCGAGAGATTGTCCCAATCTTGAATATCGCTGCGATAAATAAATTCCCATCCAGTTTGTTCGATGCGGCGACAGCGATCGACAAACGTTCCCTTTGACGGCAACCCAAAATAGCTCTCCGACACTCGTAAAGCCGCATCCAGCAAAACCGGCAGTTGTTGTTGGAACTTGGCATTGAGATCGCCGCTACCATCTTCCTCGGTAAAAAACTCAGGAATGGGTTGCTGGTAGTGTTTCCGATAAAATGCGGCCATCACCGAAAGCAAGCGATCGCCCAAACGCAGCAAGCGACGGTACAAATAAGTTTGTTGGGAACTGTCAAAATCAAACTGGGTCGTTGGTAACGTATCCATATCTGGCGCTATCGGTACGCCTATATCAGCTTCCAACTGCTCCAGTAAATTCTCAATTTGCTGCCAAGGAGGTTGCAAGTAATTGTATTGAATCCCCACAGGCAAAATCAGCACCTTTTCCTGGCGATTCGCCTTTTGCAAATCCTCCACACACCAAAAACCCAACTGGGAAATCCCCGGTTCTAAAGGACTAACAATCTCATTATGTCCGTTGGTAGCGCCTTCCGGAGCTGCCATCATGGGAAACTGACCGTTGGCAAATAAATTTCTGGCCGAACGCAACCCCACGCGGTCTACCTTCCCCCGATGAATCGGAGTTCCTCCCAATCGCGGGTACAACCAACTTACCCAACGACCAGCCCACAAGGGAATACCGCGATCGTAGATAAAATAAGCATGGACCGGCGATGGTAAAGAAACCCCTTGCTGTTTGGCATAGCGGGGTAATAAATGCCACAAACCATAACAAAGGACCAACGGGTCATCTACATTGGGATGTCGGAACGCCAACAGCAATCGAATCTTGCCACCAGCAAAATCTCGATATAAATTCAGCAACTGTTGCCAATTTTCTAAATCTACGTGGGCAATAGAAGTTCGCCAGCGTAGCAACAGCGGCAGCCAGGCCTGCGATCCTCGCAGTGCCCACCGATTGTAGGCAGGTGGAAGAAAAGGAAGAGCAGGTTGGGCGCGAAGGTCAGAATTGGGCATGAAAACAACCAAAATACTGGACAAGCGATGATAGCAAAAGCAAAATAGAAGAATAATTGAAAATATACGATCGATGGTACAGTTCTTAAAGCTCTTCATTTAGGCATTATAGAAAAAGCAACTACGAAGGACGTTCATGAGCGGTGGTATTTATCTAATTCAAAACGACGATCGGCTTGTAGAGATGAAAGAGCAAGCTTATGAAACAGAAGAACAGCTACAGGAACTCCTGGAAAGCTATCCCAATTTGCTAGCCGGCGATCGTATCGATCGAGGAACAGCCAGACAGTGGCTAACCATTTATCGAGAAATCGATTTACCCATTGATGAAGATGGACACGGTCGGTGGTCGCTGGAGCATTTGTTTGTGGATCAAAATGCTATTCCCACCTTGGTTTCTGTTAAGCATAGCGACGATCTGGAAAGCCGCCGTCAAGCCATCGGTCAGATTTTAGAGTATGCTGCCAATACGCTGGTAGCTTGGCCGTTGGAATTTATCGTTTCCCAATTTGAAAGCAACTGTCGCCATGCCGACCGCGATCCAGAACAGGTATTTGCAGAATTTTTAGGAAGCGATGCCAATGAAGAACAGTTTTGGCAACGGGTCAAAACCAATTTACAAGCTTCCAAGATTCGCCTAATTTTTGTTTCCGATGAAATTTCCCCCGAACTCCAACAAGTTGTGGAATTTCTCAACGAGCAAATGAATCCAGCCGAAGTTTTGGCTTTGGAAATCAAGCAATACGTGGGAGAAGGGGGACTAAAAACGCTGGTACCGCGATTGATCGGTAAAACGGCAGGCGCTCAAAAACGCAAAGCCAGTGCCACTCGGGAACGGCGCAAGTGGGATCCAGTTTCATTTTTCCAAGAATTCCAAGCCCGACACAGCGGCGAAGAAGCAGCAAAAGCCCGCTGGATTTACGACTGGGCCATTAGCAAGGCACCGAACGTGCAAGTTTACTGGGGAACGGGAGATACCTACGGTGGCTTTAGTGCCGAACTACAGCCCGAAAATTATCTGCCCATCACGTTGTTTACCGTTGCTATCGATGGCGGGTTGTGGATCGATTCCAAGGAATATGCCAAGCAACCTCCTTTTAACGAACAACAGGAATGGCTGGAATTGCGCAACGAACTGAGTTCTATTGGCTTGGCTTTGCCCTTAAATCTTACCGAAGGCAGACAGCCCAATTGCTTGCTGTCTACGGTGGACGATCGGGCGGCTTTGGATAAAGTGTTGGATACGTTTGAAGGTATTGTGCACAAAATACTGGCTTGTGACGAGCAAAAAGGGAAAGACTAGTTACTCTCCAGCGATTGGATGACGGCCCGCAATCCTTGGCGGCGCAGTTTGTACAGCAACTGGAGGGCACGATAGCGTTTTTGGAAAGCTCCGGCTTGCAACCAGGTACGACCGTCTATCCCAACTCGAAAAGCTTCTGGTACCAGCGATCGCACTCGTTCTCGTTCCCGTTCGTTTTGGGCATCCACAATTACGCGATACTTCAGTCCTAAACTGGCAGCAGCACTGGTGGCAGGGGGGGGAGGATTGTCGCTGCGGTCGGATTGACGATTGGGCACGTTTATGGTAGAAGACGAGGCACTGTCCGAAGAAGGAATATTGGCATCGGGAACCGACAAAATATTATTGGATGTATTGCCATTGTCAGTGGTATCCAAGCTGGGCAATGGAGACTGACGGCGCGGGCGGGAATCGCGATCGCGGGAACGTTGTTGGTTGGCGGAACGGCTGTTTGTACTGGCTTGCGGTTGCGGTACTTGAATTTCAATGGGATTGGTACTGGTGGGAACATCGACATCGGATTCGGAGGCATTGGCATTCGACGAACGATTGAAGTTGGGAGAAGTCAGCCTCGTATTTGGGTTCGTGGCGGTGGGCAGGCTGCGATTTTGCTGGGAAAAATTGGGACTGGAACTGGAAAAATTATTGCTATTGCTAGTACGGTTGGTTGGTTGCGGATCCAGAGAAGGGGGAAGTTGCGCGATCGCTTCTCGGTTGTTGCTAGGGGAGTTCGTGGGATTGGGCATTAAATTGCCTTCGACATCTACCCGCCCTTGCAATTTTTCCCGGGATACCTGATTGCCAAAAGCAGGAATAATGCGGGACGTGGCGTTATTGTGGATATTGTAGCGACCGTTGTTACGAATCTCGTTATTGCCGGGTTGCCCTTTCATCCCCAAATCGGGCAACGCATTCCCAATTGCGACCACCCCATCCTGTTCGTTATTAGCAATGCGATTTTGGCGCAAAATCGGTTGGGCATCTCTCTGCACCAAAACGCCATTGCGATTGCGCGTAATAATATTATCAATCACAATGGGGGCAGCTTGTTCGGCTACATTCAGGCCAAACCCAGTATTATCAATCCGATTGCCTTGAATGCGCGGCGTAGCGCGACCGTAAACCGTAATACCGTTGGCACCATTTTGCAAAACGTTATTGTTTTGGATAATGGCATCGCTTTCACCCAAAACCGCCACCCCATCGTGAGTATTGCCTGCTAGGGTATTGTTAACAATCACCGGACTGACAGACTCCACCCAAACGCCATAGCCACGGGGATTGGAGTTCGTAACCGTTACACCTGCCAATCCCGACCAATCGGCAGCAACGATCGCTACATTTTGCTGACCGTAGGTGGAACTGATAAAATTTCCTCCTCCTTCAATTACCACATTTTGACCGCGATTGTCTGGATGGCCCTGAATGGTGACCCCAGGTTGCAAGCGTAGGGGAAACTGTTCGCCACTGGCACTGTTGTAGGTTCCCGCTGCCAGACGAATCACTGTGTTCTGCTGGGCAACTGTTAGGGCTTGGGTAATGGTTTTCAATGGGGAAGCTTGGCTACCGTTGCCGTTTTGATCGCTACCCGTATTGGGATTCACATAGATAACTTGATAGTTCTGGGTCTGCTGGGAATTGGTTTGAGAAGTAGCAGGCGTGTTTTGGGCGGTAGCGGTAGGGGGAACCAAGTAACTTCCCAAACAAGCGATCGCAGCCAAGCTGATGCCAGCTAAAATTTGGGCGGACCTAAAATCCGGGGAATCATTTTGGTACAAACGTGCCATCGCAATTTCCTCAATGGAACATGAAAGCTCAGTTGGTTGGTACAGCGGTAACAGAGGTGACTTAGCAGTTCACTCTATTGTATTCAAGATTGGCCTCGTTAAGTTTGTAGGTAGAATGGATGGCAAATGCCCCACAAAAAGCGATTTTTTTGATGTTGGGATTGGCCATTTTTTGCTGGTGGCTAGCCAAAATTGGTCCTGGGGAAACTTTTAAACTTTCTTAAAAAATCGCTAGCAAAATGATACGATTGATACCTATCTCCTGGGACTGTCCAACCCAGCCAGCGACGCCAAATTTCGGCAAACGCATCCGTTGATTTAGATGTTTTGATGAAACCATGCATGGAGATGTTCCCATGGGCGAAACACCACGTGATGGTGCCCCAAGCACCGGTCATCCCGATGGTGGCACCATTTCTACAAATGTTGCTTACCCACCAGCACAACCGGCCTTGTACCGCATTTTAGACGCGAATTTAGACCGGGCGCGAGAAGGACTGCGCATTATTGAAGAATGGTGTCGCTTTGGCGTACGGCATCCCCAATGGTCGAACGAGTGCAAACAGATGCGCCAAGAACTGGGCAAGTGGCATCGTTCGGAAATGCGTGCGGCCAGAGATACACCCGGAGATCCAGGAACCAGCTTAACCCATCCTCAAGAAGAAACACGCGCCACCATTAGCCAACTATTGCAAGTCAATTTTTGTCGCGTTCAGGAAGCATTGCGCGTGGTTGAGGAATATGGGAAATTATATCATCCCCAAATGGGGGAAACTGGCAAACAAATGCGCTATCGTATCTATACGTTAGAAAGTAATTTACTCTCCTACCAACGCCAACAACTGTTACAGCAAGCGCAACTGTATTTGGTAACCTCTCCTGCTAACGACCTGCTGGGTGTGGTTGAAGCAGCGTTGCAGGGAGGTTTGAGCTTGGTACAGTATCGGGATAAAAGCATTAGCGATTGCGATCGCTTGGAAATGGCCCAACAACTTTGCCAATTATGCCACCGCTACGGCGCATTATTTTTGGTGAACGATCGGGTGGATATGGCTTTGGCTGCGGATGCAGATGGCGTTCATTTGGGACAAGATGACATTCCCATTGAAGTAGCCAGACAATTGTTGGGGCCCCATAAAATTATCGGACGTTCTACCACCAATGCTGAGGAAATGGAAGCTGCGATCGCAGAAGGGGCCGATTACATTGGCGTTGGTCCTGTCTACTCGACACCTACCAAACCCAATAAAGAAGCTGCTGGTTTGGAATACGTTCGTTATGCCAGCGAACATGCCTCGGTTCCTTGGTTTGCCATTGGTGGTGTCGATACCAACAACATTCAAGAAGTTACAGCAGCCGGGGCAGAACGAGTGGCTGTGGTTCGCGCGATCGTGCAAGCGGAACAGCCTACGTTGGTTACCCAATATTTTGTCTCCCAGTTGCACCAAGCGCGCATGATGCATCAAATGCAATCATCATAAAATAATAAAATCGATCTAAAAATTAGCTCTGGCTGGCTGGGAATTTGCTACTCCTGTTCCGTTGTCTCGTGAATTGCGAACAAATACCTATGGCAAACGTACAAGTAAATGGAGAAAATTGTAGCTGTCCCGAGGGACTCAAATTACCCGAGTTTTTAAAACATTTTGGGTACAACCCGCGTTTGGTGGCTGTAGAGTACAACGGGGAAATTTTACACCGCCAGCATTGGGAACATACGCAAATTGCCCCCGGCGATCGCTTAGAAATTGTTACCATTGTGGGCGGCGGCTAGGGGGATTTCTACCCAACAGATAGGTAGCTAATACTGCGACCTCTGGCAAAACACGATAGAGTAGAAGAAAGGAACGTTAACGAAGTTTAACAAAAGCTTGACGCGAAATTTGCCTATCAAATTGCGTGTAGTTACTTTCACCGTTCGTTCGTGAATTGAATCGTCGTAGGGACGAACCAACTTTGCCCCTACTCTAGAAAACCTCTAGCAATCCTAATGCAGCGAACGATCTCATCAGACGCTAAAAACAATAACAACAATTGTACCTCCGATTGTGGCAACCATGTATAAGAAAATTGCAACTTTTCTCAAGTCGGTTCTCAAACCTCTGTTTATTTTTACGCTCGTTGTCGCTCTTGCCTTCTCCCAAATCAACGTAGATGATGCTGAAGCCCGTCGTAGCGGCGGTCGCATCGGCGGCGGTTCTTTTGGTTCTCCACGGAGTCCTTCCTCGGGCCCTACCTATAAAGGTCCAAACCGGGGCGGTCCCCGCGGTGGTGGTTTCGGATTTCCGTTCCTGCTGCCCTTCTTTGGATTTGGCGGCTTTGGTGGAATTTTTGGCATTCTCATAATTATCGCGATCGCCAACTTCCTGCTACAAAGCTTTCGTCGCATCAGCGATTCCTACGAAGAACAAGCAGCTAGCAATCCCAACGTAACCGTTGCCCGAGTACAAGTTGGTTTGCTTGCGGAAGCACGGGAGTTGCAAGATAACCTCAACAGCCTGGCAGAACGCACCAACACCAATACGTCCAGCGGTCGTTTGCAAGTCCTGCAAGAAACCACGCTGTCCTTACTCCGCCATCCCGAGTATTGGGTCTATGCTTCTGTCACCAGCGAACAAACCAAACTCCAACAAGCGGAAAGCAAATTTAACCAGCTTTCCCTTCAGGAACGGAGTAAATTTACTGAAGAAACCCTATACAACGTAAGTGGTCGCCGTCAGAACAGCGAAACATCCACCAACTCCGAACTTACAAAAGACCAAGCACCAGGGGAATATATTATGGTAACGGTGGTGGTGGGCGTTCAAGATCGACTGAAGCTACCGGAAATCAACAGTAGCAAGGACCTAGAGCAAACCTTGCGGCAATTGGGTAGTGTTTCCAGCGATAGCTTGTTGGCCGTAGAAACCCTCTGGACCCCACAGGCAAAAGGCGATACCCTCACCGCTGACGACCTGTTAGCCGAATATCCCCAACTACATCTGCTCTAAATCGCGAAGATATCCCACAATAAAGAGCAAACAAGATCGAGGACGTACAGCTACCTTTGTACGTCCTTTCTTTTTACTGGGAATTTTCTATGTTTGATTTTTGTTGTTGTTCATCCTGTGATTCCTGTTGTTGTCCATCCTTCTGTTCTCTTTCAATGGTCAAAACCTGTGGTGGTGTAGAGTCAGGAGGATAAATTAAATTCACTTCCACCGTTCGCGTTTGTTGGGGTTCCAGTTGCAAGCTAATCAGGGGTTTTCCTTGATGACCTCGTTGCTGTACCAAATGCACGTAGCGCGTTTGTTCGTTGCCCTGCTGGTCTTTGTATTTCAAACGTACGGTTCCCCGAAAAAACACCTGTTTTTGCGGTGGTGTAAAAAATAATAATTCTTGAGCATTATCATCTTGCTTGAGCGGTGTAGATAGGGAAAGATTCACCGTTTGTACCTTTTCGGTGGGATTGTACAGGGGAATGGTTAAATCGTATTCTACGCCGTAGTTACCATGAGCGTAGTACGCCGTATCCTCGTAGCGAACCAACATTTCCCCACTTTGTACCTGATTGGTTCCCAAACGACCGCGATGCAAGGTACTTAAGCCATAAGCGATCGCGCGACCGGAAGTAGGAATCGCCAAGCGATCGCTGTCTGAGTTAGTAAGCGTTGCTTCCCAGCGAGACCCTTTGGCCACCCCAGCTACGCGACTGTAGATGGTTTTCATGCCTCGCACTCCCAAAGGAGTAGGTTTTAAATCCCTAGGACCAGCCAAATCCCCTTTTTTCAGCAATTTTTTCCAATCTTCGAGTTGGGGCATGGTTTCTTGACCTTCCTCGTTTAAAGGCGCATACATCGCCAAATTGGCCACATAAACCGAGCGATCGCTTTGCAGGCGCATCAACGTAGACCGCGCATTGGAAGAAGGCGTGCGTCTGCCTACAGGAATTGGCATATTCAGCAACATTTTGCTCTGTTGAGGTTGGAGAACCATTTCTGAAGGCCAATTCCCTTGGCTGTTTCCCCGCAAAAATTCATTGACCAAACGGCTACCAGGACCAGAATAGACATTTCCTCTAGGATCGAGCTTGTAGTCAGACAAATTGATAAAGGGAGCATGAGGTTTGGTTAAATAGCTCAATCCTTGTAAAATCTCAATGGTGGCTGGCTGCGAGTTGGGATTGTGGAGCAAAATCCCCTGAAACAGGGTATGGGTTTCTTCTGACGTACGAGCTTTGGCTAAATGATGGGAAAATATATCGAAACGTCCTTGAAAAGCAAAATCTAAATGTGCTTGGGGATGTTTTTTTCCGGCAGGAGGAAAAGTAGATAAGAGAATGCCTTCAGTACTGACCACTTCCGGACTGTTGCTGTTAAAAACGGGAACATCATTGAGTTCTCCTGGCAGGGCTCGGACCCGACTGGGTTGTATAATTTCGTGAGGTGGCAATGTGGACTCTGTAGGAGGTGTTTGTTCCGGAGGTAAAGCGCGTACTGGTGTAGGAAGCGATCTAGGTTGCGATAAAGTAAGGACAAGAATATGTGGAAGCATGGGCGCACTTGCGTAAAACAACAAACGAATAGCGTGCAGTTGGGAGCAATTTGGGCAAAAAACTGGTGGCAAGTTCGAGTGCCAATTATAGCAACAGTTCTTTTCCTTGCTGGAACTGGTCATTGGAGTCCAAGCAGTAACAATCGGGTTTTGGCAGCTCCAGAAAGCGATACATCAACGGCATCTGAGCCCAGATCTTCTTACTGTGAGGGAACGTTTCCGGATGGTTTTCTAACCGGTGAAGGTACGTGCGAGTTTCCCAGTGGCAACCGTTACGAAGGAGAGTTGCGTTGGGGAAAACCCCACGGCCAGGGACGATTTATTTGGGCTAATGGAACTTACTGCGAAGGGGAGTTTCAAAACGGACGTTTGCACGGTGAGGCGGTTTGTTTTATGACCAACGGCGATCGCTACGAAGGGGAGTTCCGCCACGGAAAACGCCACGGTCACGGAGAAATCCGATTTGCCAATGGCGGTCGCTGCGAGGGAGAATTTGCTAGCGATCGCCTCAACGGTGAAGGGGTTTGCCAGTTTGCCAATGGCAATCGCTTTGAAGGTCATTTTGCCAACGGCGTTCCCCAAGGATTTGGCAAGTATACATTTGCTAACGGTACGACTTGCCAAGGATATTTTGATGAAAATTTACTCGACGGTCGTGGCGTTTGTACGTTTCCCGGTGGCGATCGCTTGATTGGCAACTTTGCACAAGGGGTTCCCCAAGGAGAAGGGATTTATATCGCTGCCAATGGTGAGCGAACCCGTGGCATTTGGAAAAACGGCGAATTTGAACCCAAAAATCCCACAAAAGACGATTCGGAAGACGATTCGGAAGACAATTCGGATGATGGCAACCAACAAGAGCAACCAGAGCCTTCTGGAACGGCAGCTATGGTGGAGTTGACTGGAAAATAACAAGGCGTACTGACGGGGAGCGTGGGAAAAGGCCAGCCTATATAGTGTTTCCAAATCAAACGTCAATAGTGCATGGCTGCAAGATTTT
>CAYZHY010000047.1:0-8897 GCA_964477525.1 uncultured Geitlerinema sp.
GGTAATTGCGATCTACTGTTTTTCAACACGGGCAACGAACTATGCACTTGGCGATCGCGGTAGGGTTTTGGGTACGTTCGTTGGGGATCGCACTCTGCTTTTATATTGTCGTATATTTTGGGAAACGTCAAGCGCACAAAAAGCCCTTTATAGAAGTATTTCACGTGTTTCTTTGTATCCTGGGGGATCGTTATGTCATGAAATATTGATATTTAAATACCACCCGGGAGCTGGGAAAATGTCATGAATTTTTGATTTTTCTACGAATCCAAACATCCACATTTAGAAGCGAAGGGGCAGGATTGATGTAGGCTAAGATAGTCGCCATAGGAATTGGTCATTAAGAAGGTTGACAATAACTGGCTTATGCAAGGTTGGTATCATTTGGGAGGCGCGATCGCTTCTATAACCGCTACTAGTATGTTGGCCCTGTGGCTGCAAGTCACAGAGTTCGTGCGCGATCGTTCCCCAAAATCAACATTCATGGCAGAAATGGTTACCAACCAGGTAACAGAAGCATCCCAAAATGCCCAATCGGGCGATCGCATAACCATCAACAATCGCGCGATCGCTGCTCGTTGGTATCGCTGGCGGCAGTCAAAGGATGATGCCTGGCACTTGGGAATTAGCGATACGGCTATGAAGCAGTTATTTGGCAGCAAACTGCGAGATACCCAAAACGCCAACCAACAACCCATACAGTGGTTTTCCCACCAAATGGCTTTAGAAACTCATTTAGCCCAAGGATGGCGTTATCTGGAGATTACCCAACTAGCCCAAAATGCCGGTTGGAATTGGTGGATCGAAGGAGAAACGCTCCACTTATCTACAGGTAAGGCGACCATCCATGCCATTCGCCGTGGAGAACACGAATGGGGGATCCGTTGGGTACTGCAATTCGATCGGGCGACCCCCTGGCAAAGCAAACTCGTAGGTCGCGTTTCCCCAGAAGAACCAGAAGAAGAAAACAAAGAGGACGATCGAGAAGATCGAGAAAACACCAAGGCCACCGAGGAAGAAAGCAAATCTCCAGAACCTCCCAAACACCAGTGGAAAGTCAGCGTAGATGCCCAGCTAAAAAACACAGACCTGCAGAAAACTGCTACCAACCTCGCTCAAAGTTCGCTCACCAGCATCGAAAACACCAAATCAAGGACCACCTTACGCATACAAACGCCCTTACACTGCCAGCCTCGCATTCACACCTTGCCAGAACCACCACGTTTGGTTATCGATTTGGGACCCGAGGCGATGCCCAAACGCAATATTGCATGGGCACCAGGTATACGCTGGCGGCAAGACTGGGTCGAGGTAGGCAGCGATCGCTTTGGCGTACGTTGGTTGGAAATCAACTTGAACAAGCCAAACATTAAGGTAAAACCTATTAGCAAACCCAATACTCTGACAGGAATTATTTCCTTAGCCGATATGGCCAAACAGTGGCAGGCATACGCTGCTATCAATGGTGGTTTTTTCAACCGCAACAATTATCTACCTTTAGGGGGGTTGCGTCAGGATGGTCTGTGGCGGTCAGCACCTGTTTTGCGTCGCGGTGCCATCGGTTGGAATTATCAAGGAGAGGTCAAAATTGCCCCTCTCAGCTTTCAAGAAACAATTACTACTAGTACGGGGCGGGAATTTCCTGTGATATTTTTTAACAGCGGCTACGTTCGCGCTGGCATTGCCCGCTACAACCGCCAATGGGGAAAAACGTATACGCCTTTAACCGATAATGAAATTATTGTTATTGTGAAAGATAAGCGTGTCGCGAAACGCTACCAAGCTAAAAAAGCTGGCAAAAAAGCGTACGAGATTCCAAAAGATGGTTATTTGCTAACGCTGCGATCGTTTCGTTCTGCTGCTTCTTGGTTTTCAGTGGGCACTCGCATTACCAGCCAGCGATCGCCCCAACCAACTGATTTTAATAACTACCCGCAAATTTTGGGAGCCGGTCCCATCTTGTTGCAAGACGGCGAAAATGTTTTAAATGCCCGACAAGAAAGTTTTAGCCGCAGTTTTGTTGAAGGGAAAGCTCCTCGTAGCGTTATTGGTACGACGGATTCTGGAAAATTGCTATTGGCGACCATTCATTATTCTTGCACTGCTGGCGAAAAAGCCTTTGCCCCCAGTTTGGAAACCACAGCTAAGATTTTGCAAAAGTTAGGGGCGGTGGATGCTTTAAATTTAGATGGTGGCAACTCGTCAACCCTCTATTTAGGTGGTCAAATTCTGAACAAATCTCCCAGGCAAACTGGCAGAATCCACAATGGGATTGGAGTTTTTCTGGAGAATTCCCAGTAAAGGAAATATAAAGCTTTATCGGTTCTTGTAAAAAATTTGTATAAATTGCGGGCATACTAAGGATTGGGGGTGACACCGATCGGACAAACTGGGTATGGTAATAGTAACGAACCAAAAAATCCGGAAGAACAACGCCTTCACCAGCACGTCTGTATAGGATATAGCCCATAGCGATCGCTTGATTCGGAGAATTTAGGAGAAAATTAGCATGACCAATTCTCAAGAAGTACCACAAAACGCCACAGCAGCGTTGGAATCTCTTGCACCCACGGGAGTTGCATCCACAGAATTGCGCCCTTGGGGGTCTTTTTCGGTTTTAGAAGAGGGAAAAGGCTATAAAATCAAAAGAATCGAGGTCAAACCCGGGCATCGTCTCAGCCTGCAAATGCACCACCATCGCAGCGAACATTGGATTGTGGTTGCTGGAACGGCTAAGGTGGTTTGCGGTGAAAGAGAAGCACTCATTTTTTCCAACCAATCTACCTACGTTCCCCCGTGTACCTCTCACCGTTTGGAAAATCCTGGGGTGATTCCTTTGATTTTAATTGAAGTTCAAAACGGGGAATACCTCGGTGAAGACGATATTATCCGTTTTCAGGATGATTATTCTCGAACAGATAAAGCTAAGTAAGTATTAAACGCTCTTTAGAAGCGAATTTTGCTCCAAATCACATTTCATCTTTTTGTACTCTCCTAGTTTGCTGCTACTGCCGATATGATTTCGGTCGGTGGCAGTTTTTTTTGTTTCTCGCAACCGAGCGATCGCATTTGGTGGCAAACTATTGACAGTAATATTCAATTGCAATAGGGTGAATAGAATATATCGATTGTTTGTCCGTGCCATTAACTGTATCCGCCAAGATGACCAGCAAATGCCTTGAGAAACGAACCCCCAACCGAAATACAACCAATTTGAGCTGGCCGGAGGCTCGTGCTGAAATTTTGCAGTTGCCAAGCCAGACCTGTAGTGGTTGGATTCAACGCTGGCAACTACGTCCGGGACTCGATCTAATGATTCACGATGTCAAGTTTCGAGAAAAGACAACGATCGAGCGGGCTCATTCTAATGGCAAGACTCAGTTGGGGCTGAGTTTCTGCCTAGATGGTCAGCTTCGAGGTTTCACTTCCACCTCCAGACAAGCGTTTCAACTTCAGGTCGGGCAAGCCAGTTTGGGAGTCATGAATGGCAGTACCCGTCGTGTTGAATACGAGGCGAGACAGCGTGTATTGCTCGTACATATCCACATTCGGCCAGATACCATTCCCCTTTTCGATGGTGAAACAACCGAGCAGCTACCCCAATTGCTAAGAGATACTATTGCAGGACGCGATCGCCCGTTTTATTTTCAATCTTCCCCAATGACCCCAGTGATGTCGGCAACCGCCAAACAACTACTACATTGTCCTTGTCAAGGCGTGTCGCAACAGCTCTACATGGAGGGGAAAACTCTAGAACTAATTGGTCTGTACTTTGACCAGTTATTGTCCAACCAGCGATCGCAGCAGCAAGGTTCTGCCCCAAACAGCGACGATCGCGATCGCATTTTCCACGCCAGGGATATTTTGCTAAGTCAGGTTGCCAATCCACCAACATTGCTGGAGCTAGCCCATCAGGTGGGGCTAAACGATCGCAAACTCAAACAAGGATTTCGCCAGCTTTTTGGCACCACGGTGTTTGGTTACTTGCACAACTATCGCATGAAGCAAGCCCAGCAGTTGTTGTTGGTCCCCGGTGCCAAAGTGGCAAACGTCGCCCGGGAAGTTGGTTATTGCAATCCAGAAGCATTTAGCGTAGCCTTTCGCCGCACCTTCGCCATCAGTCCCAAAGCCTATCAAATACAGCAACGTTAGGGAGCAGGGGCGCAACGCGCGAGCGCCCCTACCAGAGCAACTGGCAAATTTTAGACAGTTATTGTTTTTCAGAAAAAGTATAAAAGTCCGCCTGGCAAAGAAAAAAAGTCCGCCTGGCAAAGAAAAAAAACAGGCCAGACCCTTATTATTATGGGGTCGGAATTATTGAGAAGAATTCTTATTTGTCATCAATAAGTCGTCATTATTGAGAAGGCTTTTTATTTTTTGGCATGAAAACAGATATTGTCATGGCGTGGAAAACATGGAACTGGTGCTTCGTCCAAGTGACCGTGGGCTTCTGGTTGTTGGCGACTCAAGGCGCGATCGCTAATGAAGTGCTACCAGCAGAGGCCAACCAAACTGAACCAGCTTGTGCTGAGCCTGTCGAATGCATAGGTGGCTCCAAACCACCCGCAACCATCAGGCAACTTGCCCAAACTCCCAACGAAAAGGTGCAGATCGCAGACATTCAGTTGCAAGAAACATCAACAGGATTTGCACTACAGCTAAAAACGGATGGAGAGTTGGTAGTTTCTGAAACCACCATCACCGGCAACACTGCGATCGCAGACATCTCCAACGCCGAGTTGAATCTACCGGAAGGAGAAGAATTTTCTGCCAGCAACCCTGCTGAAGGCATTGCCATAGTCCAAGTAACCAGCCTGCAGAACAATCGGGTACGGATTGCCATTACCGGTTTCAACGCGCCCCCGGAAGTAAACATAAGAACCGGAACAACGGAACTTACCATCCGTGCCACACCGGGAGAACCGACAGCTCAAAACCCAGAACCCATTGAACTGGTGGTAGAAGCACAGCGAGGGCAAGATTACTTTGTTCCCAATAGCAGTACGGCCACCCGAACGGATACACCCATTCTAGAAACACCGGTTTCGATTCAGGTCATTCCGCAGGAAATCATAGAAGAGCAGCAAGCTACCGATCTGGAAGATGCTTTAGACAATACCAGTGGCGCATCCGTCGATTCCACCGAAGGTAGGGGATTTCAAATTAACCTACGCGGATTTAATAATGCCCCCGTGTTTCGAGATGGATTTCGCCTGTATGCTCCCAGCGGTCAGGGAGATGCTGCCGCTCAGGGATTTCCCGAAATGGCCAATGTGGAGCGAGTTGAAGTTTTGAAAGGACCGGCATCGATCCTATTTGGGCAAATTCAGCCGGGCGGGGCAGTTAATGTCATCTCCAAGAAGCCGTTAGAAGATCCTTTCTACGAAATCAAGGCACAGGGAGGTAGTTTCTTTGTACGACCCCAGATCGATATCTCCGGTCCCATCACGGAAGATAAAAGCTTGCTCTATCGCCTCAATGCGGTATACCAAAACGAGAATAGCTTTCGAGATTACGACCAGGAGATCGAGCGCATCTTTGTTTCGCCTTCGATAACTTGGCAGATTGGCGATAGTACCGATATTAATTTTCAGCTGAAGTATGAAAATGACGAGCGCCCCTTGGATCCGGGACTGGTGGCTCTAGGGGATGGAGTAGCAGATATTCCCCGCGATCGGGTTTTAGGCGAACTCGACGATCGTATCTCCAGTGAATTTTTGAGCGTTGGGTACGACCTAGAACATCAATTTAGCGATGATTGGAAGTTACGCAACAATTTTCGCTATCTCCGGAAAGAGGATGACATCAACGCCACCTTGAGTTTTCCGTTCATTGGCGGTTTGGATGAAAGTACGGGCACTCTCAATCGTGTCTTTGCCAAGCAAGACTTTTCCAACGAAACCTTGGGATTGGAAACCAACGTTGTCGGTGAATTTGCCACTGGCTCCATCGACCACACCCTGCTGGTGGGTGTCGATTTGTCTCGGTTTATTAAGGAAAGCGCCTCCTTTACGAGATTTAGGGGGGCTCCGTCGTTTCAGACACCGATTAATATCTTCGATCCCGTTTACGGTCAAGTTCCCGAACCCGATTTTCCGGAAGAGCCTACCAGTAGCGATGAAGTCGAAACTGATAGTCTCAAACTTTATTTGCAAGACCAAGTGGCGCTATCGGACAGTTTGATCCTGGTTGCCGGCGCCAACTACGAAACCACCAACCAAACTGTCACTAGCATGAGGGCTGGTGAAAAAGAGCGCAACGAAGACGCATTCAATCCCCGAGTCGGGGTGGTTTACCAGCCTGCGGACAATGTCTCCCTCTATACCAGCTATTCCCAATCGTTTTTGCCCAGTACGGAAACAACGGCTGATGGGGAACTCCTAGAACCGGAAGAAGGAGAAGGGTTTGAAGTAGGTGTCAAAACCGAACTACTCGATCGCCGTCTGTTGGCTACGTTGGCGTATTTCAACATCACCAAAGAAAACGTCGCCACCGACGATCCCGACAATCCTCGATCTTCAATAGCGACGGGAGAGCGGCGCAGTCAGGGAATTGAGTTGGATCTCAATGGTAGAATTGCCCCCGGCTGGAATGTAACGGCTTCCTATGCTTTCACGGATGCCGAGATTACAGAAGACGATAGCATTGACGTGGGCAACCGACTGCCGGGCGTTCCCAAACACAGCGCCAATTTATGGACGACTTACGAAATTCAATCGGGCGATCTCGCCGGACTGGGATTTGGCTTTGGCGTGAATTGGGCAAGCGAACGTGAGGGCGATCTGGAGAATACCTTCGAGTTGGACAGCTATTTTCTAACCAACGCCGCCATTTTCTACAAGCAAGAGAATTTGGAGTACCGGCTCAATTTTGAAAACATCTTTGATATTAATTACATCCAAGGAACCCCACGCACGCGCACCCGGGGGATCGAACCGGGCGATCCTTTCACGGTGAAGGCTAACCTTCGGTACAGGTTCTAAAGGTTCGATCGAACGTTAATTTTGGAAAAATCTACCCCCATTGCAGGTTATGACGCCAGAAGTTCAATCGCGATCGCAACCGAATATTCGTCCGGCTACCAAATTTATCTTGCTCAGCAGTCTCTATACTTCGCAATTTCTGCCCTCGGCTTTTTTCTTTCAAGCCCTACCGGTTTTCTTGCGACAGCAGGGTGCGTCGTTGCAGGTCATTGGTTTGATGGGGCTGCTGACTTTGCCCTGGATGCTGAAGGTCCTCTGGGCACCGATGGGTCGATCGCTATAGTTTTCGCAGGTGGGGGCACTACAAGTCCTGGATTGTGGTCACTCAGTGCCTGCTGGCGATCGCTGCCGCTGTCTGTGCTTCCATGGATGTTTCCCAAAACGGGTTTTTGCTGTTTGCGGGGGTGTTTTTGGTGGTCACCCTCGCTGCTACCCAAGACATTGCCACGGATGCTTTGGCATTTGGGATGTTAGAACCCCAGGAACGAGGTTGGGGCAATGGCATCCAGAGTGCCGGGCGCTCGATGGGAGGCATTTTGGGCGGTGGCGTGATGCTACTGGTTTTGAATCAGTTGGGCTGGCAAGTGAGTTTGTGGATCTTAGCCGGTGGGGTTTTGCTGGCGCTGCTGCCGCTGCTCTGGTATCGGGAACCCGACGGAAGGGGCGATCGCAATTTAGATACCACCGAACCTGCCTCCGCCTATGTCAAAACGCTGCTGAGCTTTGTGCGGCGCCAGGGTGCTTTGATTTGGCTATTTTTCATTTTGCTGTACGTAACCGGCAGCAGCATGGCTGCTACGATGTTGCGCCCGTTGTTGGTCGATATTGGGCTTGACATGGGCGAAATTGGTCGCATGAGTGGCATGGTGGGGTCTGGAGCGGCTATTGTTGCTTCGCTACTGGCGGGTGGATCGATCCAACCTTTGGGTCGCCAACGGGCGCTGGTTCTGTTTGGTCTTTTGCAAGCGATCGCAGTTCTGGCACTGACTTTACCTGCCCTGGGCATTCACCATCCTGTCGTTCTCTATGCCGTTAGCTCTGGCGAAGTATTTGCTCGCGGCTTAGCTAACACCGCGCTATTTACTGTGATGATGGACAAAAGCCGTCGGGAAACGGCGGGCAGCGATTACACCCTGCAATCGTCCGTCTACATTATCGGTCACCATGTGGGCATCCCCGCCCTGAGTGGATTTATGGCCGATGCTTGGGGATACAACAGCGTGTTTGCAATTGGGGCTGCGGTCTGTCTGGCGAGTGTTTGGCTGGCGACTAAGGTTGTTCCCAAGTCAAGAAAAGTTACCTAAAAGCGATGTAAAAAAATACGAACAAATTTTATGGAGGGAACCTTTCATGAGTGAAGACCACGTACGCAAGCGGGATGGTGCCCCGCTCACGGATAAATTACTAAATTCCATCGCCCAACATTTGAACCAGGAACATCAGGAAGATTTGCTAGCCTGCGCCAAAGCGCTAGCCTCCCTAGACTGGGCGGAACAGGCTAGAGTAACCCATTTAGACGCATCTGGCATCACCTTGGAGGCTCGCAACAGCAGCTATACAGAGTCGATACGCCTTGATTTTCCCACGACTGCCATGGGCGTGTTGGCGTTTAAGCGTATTTTGGGGGAAAAGATTGCCGAAAGCCGATCCAAATTGGGCTGGAATGCCTCTGTGGACGACCATTAAGCAACCGTCCTTGCCAACCATTGGCCCCTCGGTCAATATGTTTCTGCTTTTGTTGAGGTTGCCATGCAATCCACTGATTTAACTGACAAACTTATTCTGGTTACGGGCGCTGCTCAGGGAATTGGCGCTGCCGTCGCGCGATCGCTCGTGCAATCTGGTGCCCGGGTTGCCGGTTTGGATATCCAAGCAGAGAAACTGGAATCGCTGGCCGAAACATTGCGATCGCAA
>CAYZHY010000047.1:8997-12733 GCA_964477525.1 uncultured Geitlerinema sp.
TTTGGATATCCAAGCAGAGAAACTGGAATCGCTGGCCGAAACATTGCGATCGCAACCGTTTATACCATTTTCTAAATAGTATGCAATAAATAGTAGGGAGATTTTTAGGGGGCTCGCGCATTGCGCACCTACCAAAAAAATCGGGAAATACCAAAAAAATCATTGTTTTTCAGAAATAGTCTTACGTAAGACCATTTCTAACTAAATAGAACGCGATCGCGCCAAAACCCCCCCTTTAATTAAAGGAACTTTCATCTCGATCTATTACATAGATTTAAAGAAATGGTATTAGCAACAGCCAAGAAGTAGATCGGACCATCGATCGCATCGAGCAAAATTTAGGTCCGATTGCGGGGCTGGTGAATGTGGAAGCCGTTTTAAAGGTCAATCCAGTCACTTCCCTCACGGATACTGATTGGGAAAAGAGCTTTGCCGTAAATACCACGGGAATTTTCAATGTTTCTCGCAGCGTGGCCCGGGTAATGGTTCCTCGTCGCAACGGCGCGATCGTGACCGTTGGCTCCAATGCCGCCAGCGTTCCCCGCCAACAGATGGCTGCTTATGCCGCCTCGAAAGCTGCCGCTACTCACTTTACGCGCTGCTTGGGATTGGAACTGGCGGAGTTTGGGATTCGTTGCAATATCATTTCCCCCGGCTCTACAGATACGCCCATGCAACGTTCGCTCTGGACCGACGAATCCGCTCGGGAGGCGATCTTGCAGGGGTCGCTAAAAAGCTTCCGAACCGGCATTCCCCTAGGCAGAATGGCCAGTCCCGAGGACATTGCCGATGGTGTTTTGTTTTTGCTATCCGAACAAGCCCGCCATATTACAATGCACGATCTGCGGGTTGATGGCGGCGCTACCTTAGGCGTTTGATTGTCGAGAACGATTTTTTAATGTAACTTACTTGCAAGAGGAAAAAATCTAATGAAAACCATGTTTCCTAGGAGTAGCTCTACCCCGCCCATGGATGCCTGGCAGTTGCTGCAATATTACAACAACGAAACATCCTGTTTCTTCACAACTCCCAAACAGTCCTTTTTGGCTCGGGGTATTCGAGCGGTTTTGCCGACCACGAATGCGGGAGCGTGCGATCGCGATTTGCCCAGTCAAGCCATGAGCTTACTGGAAAAACAATCCAACTCTGGTTATCCGCCAGCACCTGTAATTGGAGCCCTGCCCTACGACGGCAGCGCTGCAGTTCGCTTGTTTGTTCCAGAACAAATCTACCGAGGCGGACCGTTGAAAAAAACCGACGCAGCAGCCAAGCCCGACGCATCGAATTTAAATCAATGCAAGCTAACAAGCATTCCAGAGCCATCCATTTACATGCAAGGAGTGGAACAAGGTCTGGAGCGCATTCATCGCGCGGAGTTGCTCAAGATCGTGCTATCGCGTTCGGTGGAGCTTTCCTTCCCCCAACAACCCGATATGGGCAAGCTTTTGGCCAATTTGGTTCGTGGCAATCGGTATGGATATACCTACCTGATTGATTTGCCGCCATCTTCAGGAATGGAAGCAAACCACGCCGAGAATACCCATTGGCTGATTGGTGCGAGTCCGGAACTGTTGGTCCGCCGCCACCGGATGCAGGTAGAAACCAATCCGCTTGCCGGTTCCGCTCCCCTTAGTGGGGATTCAGTAACCGACCGGCAGCGAGCAGAGGCGTTGATGGGTTCCGATAAGGATCGGCGCGAACACGCCATGGTCGTAGAAGCGATCGCGGATGCTCTCAACCCTTTGTGTCGCAATTTGAAGGTTCCCCCTGCTCCCTGCATTCTCCATACCGATAGCATGATGCACCTATCAACCCCCATCCGAGGAACGCTGCGCAATTCGGATACCTGCGCCCTTTCGGTGGCTCTAGCCCTGCATCCAACGCCGGCTGTCTGCGGTACGCCACCCCAGTCCGCCTGCTCGGCCATTCATGCCATCGAACCGTTTGACCGTCGCTATTTCTCCGGCATGGTGGGCTGGGTCGATGCCCAAGGCGACGGTGAGTGGGCCGTGACCATCCGCTGTGGCGAAGCAGAAGGCTCTCGGCTGCGGTTGTATGCAGGGGCTGGCGTGGTTGCCGGTTCGACAGCCGAGAAAGAACTGGCCGAAACCTCCGCCAAGTTTCGGACCATGTTGAAGGCTTTGGGATTGGAGCGTCTTTTAGAGGTAAAAGCATGAACCAACCAACGACTCAAAACTCTCCCCGGAAATCGATTTTGGGGGAAGACTGTCCGCTCTGGCCGCAAGAGTATGCCGATCGCTATCGCCGTTTGGGATACTGGCACGATCGAACCTTTGGTCAGATGCTGCGGCAGCAAGCACAACAGTACGGGCAGCGGACAGCTATTGTCGGTGGCGATCGACGTTGGACTTACGAAGAACTGGATCGGCGAACCGATCGATTGGCTGCGGGGTTCAAGTCCTTGGGGTTAGCTGCCGGCGATCGCGTTGTTGTCCAATTGCCCAATATCCCAGAATTCTTTGCGGTCTTCTTTGCCCTGGTGCGCCTGGGGGTTTTGCCGGTGCTGGCCCTGCCAGGACATCGCCAAACCGAGATCGAAAGCTTTCTCCAACAAACCGAAGCCGCAGCCTATATTATTCGCGATCGCGATTGGAACTTTGACTATCGGCAACTAGCCCGCACCCTGCATCCCCAAATCCCTTCCCTGCAGCATGTCGTCGCGATCGGTCGCTCGGAAGAATTTACCAACCTCGACGATCTCTACCAACAACCCACGGACGACTTACCCGAACTGGAAGCTGAGGATGTAGCCTTCTTTCAGCTTTCGGGAGGAAGTACCGGCGTTCCCAAACTGATTCCCAGAACCCATGCCGATTACTTGTATAGCGTGCGAGCCAGCGCCCAAATCTGCCATCTAACCCCCGACAGCGTTTACTTGGTGGCCCTACCCGTCTCTCACAATTTCCCGCTCAGTTCCCCTGGCAGCCTCGGTACCCTCTACGCCGGTGGCAAGGTGGTGCTGGCCCGCCATTCCAATCCCGACGAAACCTTTGCCTTAATCGAGCGAGAACAGGTCACCATAACCGCCCTGGTTCCTCCCCTCGTTCCCATCTGGTTGGATGCCACCACCACCCGGAATCGCGATCTATCGAGCTTGCAGGTTTTGCAAGTGGGTGGTGCCAAACTTTCTCCGGAGGTGGCTCGCCAGATTGCACCGACCCTGGGTTGTCGCCTGCAACAGGTGTTCGGCATGGCAGAAGGATTGGTGTGCTACACGCGCTTCGACGATCCAGAAGAGGTCATCCTGAATACCCAGGGGCGACCGATTTCTCCCGAGGATGAGATTCGGGTGGTTGATGGTGCCGACCGCGAAGTTCCTGTGGGCGAAACCGGCCATCTGCTTGTCAGAGGTCCCTATACCATTCGCGGATACTATCGAGCCCCCGAACAAAATGCCAAAGATTTCACTCCCGAAGGATTTTACCGAACCGGAGATTTGGTGCAATTGACCCCATCTGGAAATTTGATTGTTAAGGGTCGTGCCAAGGAGCAAATCAATCGGGCAGGAGAAAAAATTAGCAGCGAAGAGGTGGAAACTCACCTTTTAGCTCACCCAAATGTTCGCAATGCGGCTGTTGTATCCATCCCCGATTCTTTTCTGGGGGCGCGTATAGGCGCTTTTCTGGTACCTCGGGAGCAGCCTGCCAGTGAAGTGGAGCAGGTAAAGGCTTTTCTGCGCGATCGCGGTTTGGCCACATACAAAATCCCCGACCGC
>CAYZHY010000047.1:12833-20577 GCA_964477525.1 uncultured Geitlerinema sp.
GGTAAAGGCTTTTCTGCGCGATCGCGGTTTGGCCACATACAAAATCCCCGACCGCATTGAATGGGTGAGCGTTCTGCCGCAAACGAGTACGGGCAAGATTGACAAGAAAGCGTTGCAGGCTCGGTTTAATTTGCGCAAGTCATAAAATAATTTATCTATCCCAATTCCGCAAAACGAAAAACCAAGGAGGTATCTTATGAAAATTCCCCGGATTTCCCCCTATCCTATGCCTTCGGTTGAAGAGTTTCCCACAAACCGAGTCAATTGGCAGATCGATCGCACCCGGACGGTTTTGCTGATTCACGATATGCAAAACTATTTTCTCAATTTCTACGACATGGAAGAATCTCCAATCCCCGATTTGATTTAGAATATTCTTACTTTGCGCAAATACTGCCGATCGCAGGGAATTCCCGTTTTCTATACAGCCCAACCAGCGAAACAGTCCGATGCCGATCGCGGTTTGCTGGGTGACTTTTGGGGAGCAGGATTGGGTGCCTACCCCAGTCAGGAAGTCATTACAGAACAGCTCCAACCCGGTCAGAGCGATCGCGTGCTGACCAAGTGGCGCTACAGTGCCTTCCATCGCACGGAACTGCTTTCTTACTTGCAACAGGAAAATCGCGATCGCCTGATTCTGTGCGGCGTTTACGGACATATCGGGTGCCTGATAACCGCCTGCGAAGCGTTTATGAACGATATTCAAACCTTCTTGGTTGGCGATGCTGTTGCTGACTTTTCCTGGGACTACCATCACATGGCTACGAACTATGTATCTCAGCGCTGTGGTATGACCGTATCCAGCCAGGCGATCGTAGATACCCTTTCCGATTCCCAAGCTACCGATGGTATGCAGGCCGAAACCGACTTATCCTCGTCCGTCTCCATTAGCCAGGCACTCCGGCAACAACTGGGTGAGTTACTCCAACAACCTCCCCAGGAGTTTGGCGTTGAAGAAAATCTCCTCGATTGGGGATTGGACTCAATTCGCCTGATGAATCTGGTGGAGATGTGGCGGCAAAAAGGCGTTGAAGTTAGTTTTACCGACCTAGCGGAAGAACCCACAATCGCGGCCTGGACGCAACGTCTGGTTGACGATCGCGCGATCGGCAATAGTCGAGGAGGGTAACGCATCTATGACGGAAATTTTACAAGGGAAATGGCCGCTATCTGCCGCTCAAAAGGGGATTTGGCTGGGACAGCAGCTCGACCCCGAAAGTCCCACTTACAACACCGCCGAATGCCTGGATATCACCGGTCCCCTCGATCCAGTTGTCTTCGAGCGATCGCTGCGCCAAACGGTTGCGGAAGCGGAAACCCTCAACCTCCGCTTCGACACCCAAGACGGAGAACCGATTCAGTATGTAGATTTCAGTTTGGACTGGAGCCTGCAATACCTGGATTTCAGTTCTCAAGACCATCCCATCCCAGCTGCGTGGGACTGGATGCGGCAGGAGCTGAAGCAGACCATCGACTTACATTCGGAAAAACCATTTGCCCAGGCGCTCATTCGAGTAGCTCCCGAACATCACTTCTGGTACCAACGCATCCACCACGCCGTTATTGACGGTTACGGCTTTTCCTTGCTGTCGCGACGGGTGGCGGAAATCTACACCGCCGCCATCGGTGGCAAGTCCATTCCCAAGTGTCCCTTTGGTTCCTTGCAGCGCGTCCTGGAAGAAGATTTCGCCTACCAAACCTCGCAGCAAAAGCAACGCGATCGCGACTACTGGCTCCATGTCATGGCCATGCTCGGAGAACCTGCCAGTTTGAGCGGCAGCACTGCCCCCACCAGTACCTTTTGCCAGCGCCAAAGCGATGTTCTAGCATCGGAATCGTTCGATCGCTTGCAAACGGTAGCCCGAAAAATGGAGGCTTCCTGGCCCGACCTCCTGCTTGCAACCACCGCTGTCTATTTGCATCGAGTCACGGGAGCTACCGACTCGATTCTGGGACTGCCCATGATGGGACGCTTGGGAACGGCTGCTTTGCGGGTTCCTGCCATGGTCATGAACATTGTGCCGTTGCGGGTTTTGGTCCATCCAGGCATGCATTTTTCCGATTTGGTTGCCCAGATCGGAAAGCACGTGCGAGAAATGCGTCCCCATTACCGCTACCGTTACGAGGAGTTGCGGCGCGATTTGAAACGCGTGGGTGGGGGTCGCCGCCTGTTCGGGCCCATTGTCAATATTATGCCCTTCGACTCGGCCCTCAACTTCGGCAATGCTTCCGGCATCGTTCGCAATATTTCTGCCGGACCCGTGGAGGATCTGGCCGTCAATGTCCGTGCCAAGGCCAACACGAGAGAACTCAAAATCGATTTCGATGGCAATTCAGCTTGTTATGCCCAACAAGATTTGGCCCAACACCAACAGCAGTGGCTGGCAGAGCTGTACGCTTCTCTTGACAACCCCGATCGAGCGATCGCATCCACTACATCTGCCACGCCAGAGCCAGCTACCAGCACCGGACATATTCTCCGGGGCGATTCCCTCCAAGCTCCGTTCCCATCAGTTCTTGACAAATTCATCGAACAGGCCCGCTTGCGTCCGGATGCCGAAGCTGTGGTGGCAGGCGACACTTGTTGGTCCTACAGCGAACTGCTAGAACGAGCGCGCTATCTGGCACTGAAATTGGTCGCCGCTGGTGTGCAGCCAGAGCAGATCGTTGCCCTGCATTTACCTCGCAGTGGCGATGCGATCGCAGCTATTTTGGGGATATTGTTCGCCGGCGCGGCTTACCTAGCCCTGGACCCAGAAGCCCCCACTGCCCGCAACGCCAGCATCCTCCAAGATGCCCAACCCGCTTTCTTACTTGCCAAAAACGATGGGGAACTACCATCTATTCCAGACTTGCCGCCTTTGTTCTTCCTCGATGGTTGCGATCGCTTGCCCACAGCAGACACCCTGCCCTCTGTCCCAGAGAATGCCCTTGCTTATGTGGTCTACACCTCCGGTTCCACCGGAAATCCCAAAGGGGTAACCATCGAGCGTTCTGCTTTAGCCAGCTTTACCAGCGGTGCCCTGCAGCAATACGGCATAGGAGCCGGCGATCGAGTATTGCAATTTGCTGCCCTGCATTTTGATGCCAGCGTCGAAGAAATCTTCTGCTCCCTCTGTAGTGGGGCAACCTTGGTCTTGCGAGAAGAATCCATGCTCCAGTCGGTTCCCCGGTTTTTGCGAGCCTGCGAACAAAAGCAAATTACCATTCTCGATCTCCCCACTGCCTTCTGGCACGAGCTAGCGTTTTCCCTGGCGAACCACCAAGCCAGCCTCCCCAACAGTTTGCGTACGGTCATTATTGGTGGGGAAGCAGCCCATCCCGAACGGGTGAATCAGTGGCATGACGCAGTGGGCGATCGCGTGACGCTGCTCAATACCTACGGTCCCAGCGAAACAACGGTCGTCGCGACCGCTGCTACGCTAGAACCGGGATGTGCCGATGGCGGCGAGGTTCCCATCGGTCGTCCTTTACCAGGCGTAGATGTGGCCGTATTGGATAGCGCTGGCAATTTCGTTCCGCCAACAGAACAGGGGGAACTGTACATTCTCGGTCCCACCCTGGCTCGGGGATATTGGCATCGCGATCGCTTGACGGCCGAGCGGTTTGTGCGTTTGGAGCACCTTCCCGGCCAACCCCGTGCCTATCGCACCGGCGATCGCGTTTTCGTACGTGGGGACGGCCAGTTGGTTTTTGTGGGTCGTCTCGATGACGAGTTCAAAATCAGCGGGCACCGCATCGACCCTGCCGAAGTCGAGGCGGTTCTTGCAGGATTTGAAGGAATTCGGGAAGCGGCCGTGGTCGGTTACCCGCTTGCAGAAGGCATGAAACGCCTTTGTGCCTATCTGGTGACCGAGCAGCCCCACCCATCCGTTCGGTGCTTGCGCCAGTATCTCGCCGAAAGTTTGCCCGCAGCAGCGATTCCAGCCGGGTTCAACTTTGTGGATTCGTTGCCCAAAACCTCTTCTGGCAAAGTGGATCGGTCGGCTTTACGCAACCGTTCGCCGGAATGGTTGACTGAAGTCGCCGGTGCCTCAATTTCGCCGTTAGAAGCTACGATTCTCCAAATCTGGGAAACCATCCTCGGCCAGCAAGGCATGACGGTCCAAGATGATTTCTTTGAATGGGGCGGACAGTCCTTACAAACGATTCAGGTGGCAAATTGGCTCGGGGCCAAACTGGGTTGCGAAATCGAAATTGCAACTCTCTTTCGCTATCCCACGGCAGCGGAACTGGCTCGGGCCCTCAGCTCGCAAGCTGACATCGATGTCGGCCATCTAGACAAAGGAACTAGCTCTGCCGAACCGAACGTATCGGAAACTTTGTTGGCCCCCTTGTTTCCCATTGCCAAGGGGCAGCAACCACCGTTGTTCTGTATCCATCCCGCTGCAGGGCTGGCTTGGTGTTATATGGGACTTGCCAAGCACCTGGATTCGGAGCATACGCTCTACGGAATACAGTCTCCTTACTTGGAAATGGGAGTTCCCGCTTCTGAGGAAAGTTGGGACTCAATCGTCGAAAAATATATAGCGTTGGTTCGCCAAGTTCAGCCTCAAGGTCCGTATCGCTTGTTGGGTTGGTCTTTTGGAGGTGCGATCGCCCAGGCAATGGCAACGCGGCTCCAACAACACCGGATAGAGGTGGAGCCATTGATTCTGCTGGATGCGTATCCCAGTTATATCCTGAAAAGACGCGATCGCCCCCATCGCCAAGAAGTCCTTGCTCTTTTGTTGCAAGCGACAGGACAGGCGTTTTCCAACCCGAACCAAATCCCGCAAAACACGGAGGAAATCCTGACTCAGTTGAGCCAAGGCCATTTGGGCAGTTACCTGGACCGCGCTCGGTTGAATACTCTGTTGGAGATAACGGAATACAACATGGATTGGGCCCGTCAAATGCCCACTCCCCATCGATACGATGGCGATCTGATCTTCTTTACGGCCCAGCGGGGACGCACGGATCCAGAGTTACATCACCAAGCGTGGCAGCCTTTCGTCAGCGGTTCCATTGAAAATTACGACCTGGATGCCGAACACGGACAACTCCTGACAGGAGACTGCCTGCAAACCATTGCTCGGGCGATCGCCGAGTGCCTTACTGACTAAAATTTCCGTATCGTACAGCAACCGCTTTCAACGAGCTAATGACAACGTGCCAAGCGACCAGGAGGGGACAGTGAATTTTTTCGCAACGCTCGATCGCCAATTGATACGTAATTTAGGGATATTATTCCTCGCCGGATTGTTCTTTTGGTCGAGTGTTACCTCCATGCAGCCAACAGTTCCTTTGTACGTCCAATCTTTGGGGGGAAGCGACCGACAAATCGGTTTGGTTATGGGAGGATTGGCCATCGGACTGTTATTCTCGCGCGGTTGGTTTGGATGGCTCACCGATCGCTACAGTCGTAAAATGGTTCTCTCCATCGGTACGTTTGTAGCTGCGATCGCGCCGTTAGGCTACCTCCTGACCGAGTCCATCCCTTTATTGATGGGCGTTCGTATCTTTCATGGCGTGAGTATTGCTGCTTTTAGCACGGCTTACAGCGCTTTAATTGCCGATTTAGCACCTCCCCAACATCGCGGCCAGCTGATCGGTTATATGACGTTGGTAACTCCTTTAGGCTTCGCCACCGGTCCCATCTTCGGCGGTTTCGTGCAAGCGGAATATGGAAATGTCGCTTTCTTTTGCATTGCGGCGGCGTTGGGATTGGTCAGCCTCATTTTGATGGCAAACTCCCGAGATAAAGATCGCAGTGCCATGGAAACTTCGAGCGCATCCAATGCAAATTCGGAAAACATTTGGTCGCTGTTATTAAGCCGCAAAATTTTTACGCCAACCCTGGTTCTATTTTTGGCTGGCTTAATTTTTGGCACTGTCACTTCGTTTATTCCCCTCTACATGGAAGCGACCAACATTGACTTAAATCCGGGTTGGTTTTTTACGACGGCTGCCATTGGTAGTTTTTCCATGCGCGTGTTATGCGGTCAAGCTTCCGATCGCTTGGGACGCGGCGTTTTCCTGAGTTTGGCTTGGGTATTTTACCTGGTGTCCATGTTTTTCTTGTGGCAGGGAAATACACCGCAGCTGTTTTTACTGGCCGCACTAACAGAAGGAGCGGCTGCTGGTATTTTAATTCCCCTCACCATTGCCTTGGTTAGCGATCGCTCCTATTCCCAACAACGGGGACGTACGTTTTCCCTCTGTATTGGCAGTTTTGATTTGGGCGTCGCGATCGCCGGTCCTCTCTTAGGCTCGATCGCGCAAGAATTTGGCTACCGTCAAGCATTTGGCATCGATTTTGCGATCGCAGTCGTTGCCTTGCTCTTGTTTGCTACTCAAAACAGCAAAAACCTGTTGCATTCCTGGCGGTTTGCAGTTGGAAAAGAGCGCGATTTATATGCTTTGCAACCTGAAGGGGGTGATAGCGAACACTGAAATACAATCGTAAGGATTTAGGGTAGGACAAAATATGGTAACAAATTATCAGTTTGCCATGTCATTCCCAATAAATCTCATCGGTGAAAATCATTAAATTCTCCATTTATTTACCAAATGGCAGAAGAGAGCCCCGAAATTTGACACAATCTAACTTAGATTGGCATATGCTGGCTTCAATATTTCGACTTTTCCTTATTCAAATCCTCAATTGGAGAACTATTCATGACTGCAAAACCTATCAACTGGAATCAGATCGATTGCGATCGAGCCGAATACTTTATTGACTACCTGGATACTGCAACCGCTCAAGCCGAAATGCAGCGGTACAAACAAAAAACCTACGATCTGGTAGGAGCCATTCCAGGGTCTTCTCTGTTAGATATCGGCTGCGGCACTGGCGAGGATGCCGTGGCTTTGGCCGAGCGAGTGGGTAGCAACGGTCGCGTTATTGGCATCGATTGTAGTGACTCGATTATTGAAGAAGCTCGCCGCCGCACGCGATCGCAAAACCTTCCCCTCACATTTCAGGTGGGAGATGTCTATCAGTTGGCATTTGCCGATAACAGTTTCGATGGTTGTCGCGCCGATCGCTTATTTATGCATCTTGAAAATCCCCAAAAAGCGCTGACGGAAATGATTCGAGTTACGCGTCCCGGCGGACGGATTCTGGTACGGGAACCAGATTGGGAAACGCTCGTCGTCGATGGTTGCGATCGAGATCTGAGCCGGCAGATTCTCAACTTGCATTTCGATGGCGCAATACGCCACAGTTGTGTAGGTCGCCAGTTATATCGCTGGTTCCGTCAGGCTGGTCTCCAACAGGTCGCGGTTGCAGACGCATCGACCTTGATGCTGACGGATTTTTCAACCGCCAACCGTCTCTATGGTTTTGAGGATGCTGCCGTTCGAGCGGCCGAACAAAAGCCAGCATTGAGTTCCCAAATCTCAAGTTGGCTGGCAGATTTGAAGCAAGCCGACGGCGAAGGAACTTTTTTTAGTGCGGTTACTGGGTTTACTGTAGTTGGATGTAAGGGCGAGTCCAATAAATAACTGCTACAAATATAACATTTTGTAGGGTGGACAATGCCCACCCTACGAATTCAATTTGATACCATTTCTGGAAAACAACAATCGTCTTGAATTTTTGCCAATCACCCCGGTAGAGGGGCAACGCGCGAGCGCCCTACAAAAACACCCTTGATATTTATCACACAATTTCAAAGAAATGGTATTACTTTTGATGATATTGAAAATCTTTTAGAGATGCGATCGCTTTGTCGAGCTGTTGTACTCTCTCGTCTTCTTT
>CAYZHY010000047.1:20677-27953 GCA_964477525.1 uncultured Geitlerinema sp.
ATAATATTTTATATAGGTTGATGTTACTGGTTTGAGGGATTCTTGCAGTAATTGGAAAGCTTCGCGAGATTTGTTTTGGGATATCTTGACAGCTTCCTCGTATTCTCGATCGAGCCGTAAAATATCTTGGATAAGAGTTTTGATGTCTTCGACAGTTTTACTAAAATTCATAAGCGATTTACCGATAAAATAAGACGTGCAGGTGTTTCTAGAGCTGGAATGGGTCGGGTCGATGGTTGTCATCCATTCTATTGAACCATAAAAATACAAAGTATACAAAGTAAGTAGGTGGGGCTAGGAAGAACTAATTGGATTGCAAGTTTCTTACTTGGGCAATAGCCCGATCGAGTTCTTCAATTTGTTTGGCTTGCTTTTCTTTTTTCTCCTTTATTTGATTCAGAGTACCTTGTAGCTTGTGGTAAACTTCATTGGCTAATTCTTCAATGGGATAGTTGCCATTGACTGTTTCTGGTTGTTGGGAAATTTCCAAACCTTGCTCTTCGTTGAGGGAGAACTCCCATTGTTTACCGTTCTTCAAAATTGAGATTTTTTCGTTTTGGTTGCCCAAATTGTCATGATACTTGTAATAAACCGGCATCACCTCTTTGAGATTTTCTTCTAAGAATCCTTGCAGGGCAAGAAACGCTTCCCTCGATTTGTTGCGATAGGTTTTTGCTTCTTCTTGATATTCTTTATCGAGTTTTAAAATTTCTCTGATGAGAGATTTGATGGTTTGGCAGGTTTCTCTAACGTTCATAAACACCCGACCAATACTTTCTGCCGATCGCAAATATATATAATTATAGCTGTATGGTTGCCTTTCCGCAAACTTGTTTCTAGATTTCCTGCCAATACCTTAGAAATCAAATTTATCCCGCGATCGCTACCCCCCGTGCTAAATTTTCGCGTTATACTATTAAGTACTAAATAGTTATATATAGATATTCTATGCAACTACATCCCGATTGCGTCGTTTGTCTGTTTCAACAAGCCCTGCGCATTGCCAAAGCCACCACCGACGACCAGCAGAAACAGTGGGAAATTCTCAATCGCTTGGCGAAGGAAATGGCTGATTTGCCTGTCACCACCATCCAAGTAAAAGTTGCGGGGAGAATTCGCCAGATAGTCGCCGAAACCACCGGCGAAACCAATCCCTATCAAGAACAAAAACAGCACTACAACGACATTGCCCTGAAACTGTATCCCCACTTGCAAAAACTGGTCAAAAACTCACAAGACCCGCTGCTAACGGCGATTCGTATTGCCATTGCCGGAAATATCGTCGATTTTGGTATTGGCGATACCTTCGATTTGGAAAAAACCGTGGATGATAGCCTCAACCAGGAATTTGCTATCTTTGATTACGAACAGTTTCGCCAACAACTGGCAGGAGCACAACAGATTCTCTACCTAGCTGACAATACTGGAGAAATTGTCTTCGATCGCTTGTTGGTGGAAACCTTACAAAAACAAGGCAAACAAGTCACCGTCGCCGTTCGCGGAGGATCGGTTCTCAACGATGCTACCCTAGAAGATGCCAGCTACGTGGGATTGGATGAAATATGCGAAGTCATTGGCAACGGCGCGGCTTTGCCGGGTACGGTATTTTCCGAAACCAGTTCCCGATTTCAACAGCGTTTCCACCAGGCAGATTTAATTGTTTCCAAAGGGCAGGGCAATTTTGAAGGATTGTCAGATGTGGATGCGCCGCTGATGTTTTTGTTAAAAGCAAAATGTTCTCCCATTGCCCAGGAATTAGGCGTAGAACCGGGGTCAATGGTTTTCCTGGCGGCATCGAAAACCCGACAGCCTGCATGATATGCTGGTGTGCGATCCGAATTTCGATCCTACGCGAAGACCCGAAAAATTCATGTCTGCAACCGAAAACACCTCTCAATCACAAGCCATTCCCGTCGATCGCATTCGCTACAATGAAAGCGGTTTGGTACCAGCCATCGTTCAGGATTATCTCGATGGAACCGTCTTGATGATGGCGTGGATGAACCGCGAATCCTTGCAAAAAACGTTAGAGTCTGGGGAAACCTGGTTTTGGAGTCGTTCCCGCCAGGAATTATGGCATAAAGGCGAGACATCCGGACACATTCAAAAAGTGCGATCGCTACGTTACGATTGCGATAGCGATACCCTGCTAGTTGGTGTGGAACAAATTGGCGATATTGCCTGCCACAAAGGGGAACGTAGCTGCTTTCATCAAGTAGACAGCGACGTAGTACCGCCACCAGCCGATACCCTATCGCAAGTATTTTCCGTGATTTGCGATCGCCGCGATCGCCCTCAAGAAGACTCTTATACGTGCAAGCTGCTCGCTCGTGGCGATAATAAAATTTTGCAGAAAATTGGCGAAGAATCCGCCGAAGTGGTGATGGCTTGCAAAGATGACGATAGCGACGCGATCGCATCCGAAGCCGCCGATCTTTTTTACCACACCTTGGTAGCTTTAGCCTACCACAACGTAGACCTGCGGGACGTATATCGCCAACTGCAAAAACGCCGTCGCTAGCGCTTGGGCATCATGCGGTGCAAAAAGCGCAACAAAGCCATAACCAGCAGCGTACTCAAGGCCAGCCCCACCCAAAGCATATCCGAATAGGGTCGGGGTTGGTCCAAAGCAAAACCACCCATCGAAGGACCAATAAAATAGCCCACTGCCCAGCACAGAGAATTAACGGAAAGATAGACCCCCCGCAAACTCACCGGCGCTATATCGGCAACCAGAGATGACGCGGAAGGCAGATAGGATACCATCCCCAACGTCAGCAAAGCCAATCCCAAAACCGCCCAAATTAGCTGGGTAGAATCGACGATGCCGGTGGTAAAAATTGCTAGAAATCCTACAATCCAGAACAGCGCCGAAACCGAAAGGGCTTGCGGGTGGCTGAACTGCCGCAAAAATTTAGCAATGGGAAGTTGGAAAATCACCGCCAGCAAAATATGCCAGCTAAACAGGGCGCTAATAACGGCTGGTTGTTGGTTGTTAGACCCCCATTGAATGGTTTCATTGAAATAGAGGGGCATGGTGGTTTGGATTTGGGAAATATAGGTGGTGAAGATAATATTAACAGCCACAAAGAGCAACAAAGTACGATCGCGCAGGGCAATTTTCCAGCCTTGGGCAAAAGAAACATGGGTAGAATCGGTAGGTTCGTTAGGTTCGTCTGCTGTCGCTAGCTGTTGGTCGTAGAGTTGGGTTTGGGAAATCCCCCAATAAATCACCCAGAAGAACACCGCAAACGTGATGCCATCAATGATAAACAGGGGGCGATAGGCATTGGTCAGCCAAACAAACCATCCCGCTACCAAAATACCTACACCCAAGCCCAAACTATCGCCCAGACGGGTAAGGGCATAAGCTTCCTGACGTTGGGAACCATCGGTTAAATCGGCTACGACAGCTTCGGTGGAAGGCCAGTAAAGACCGACACCCAATCCCATAATCAAATTTCCCAGCAACAGCGTGGGAAAATCAATCGCAGCGGCTAAAGCAAAAGAAGCGATGGAAGAGACGGCAGCAGAAAGCAACAGGGTTCGCCTTCTTCCCCAGCCAGGGGCATCGGTGAGGGAACCGCCAAACAAACGTCCAAAGACCCCGGAAATTTGCTGGCTGCCCAAGGCAATTCCCACCATAGTTTTGCTCAATCCCACTTGGGTAAAGAAAATGGGGGCGTAGAATAAAGTAAAGCCAGTACCAATGGCAGAAAGCAATCTACCTGCCATCAAGATCCATACTTGCCGGTCGAGTTCGGGAAGCCAAGACTTAAAGTTCATGCCACAAGATATACATCGACAATGTTCGATGGTGCCAAAGGCACCGGTCCTTCGGACCATCGATAACAGTTTTGCCTGGAAAAAGGCGATGCGATGGAGACGGCAAGTTGGGAAAGAAATGGCTAGATTGCCCATGATGTCTTTTTTTTAGTTATTTTTGTAAAAATAGAATTGGCAGAAAAACATCCAAAAATTTCCTATAAATGGTAAAGTGCTGATGTTTCAGATGGCGACTTTAGTGGCTGTCCTTGCCCGGTGGGTTCTTCGAGGAACTCGCTGGGAAAAGCCAACTGGGGTCGTCTGGTTCGTACCCAATTCGTGCGAATTGTACTAACTTAAAAATCAACAGGTACGAACTTCGTACAAATCCTAGCCGCTCATTGGATTTTTGGGTTCGTAGCGGTATGGATAGTACCTTTATTTTTTGTTGCCATTACGTTTTTCTAAACTATGCCAAAGGTTTTAGTTTCTGACACTGTCGATCGAGCTGGGATTGAAATCCTGTCGCAAGTAGCCCAGGTAGACGAAAAAACAGGTCTATCTGAGGAAGAACTTGTTAATACAATTCCAGAGTACGATGCCTTGATGGTTCGTTCTGGAACGCAAGTTACCAAAAATGTCATTGAAGCAGCTAATCAGTTAAAAATTATCGGACGGGCTGGTGTCGGCGTTGATAACATCGACGTGGATGCCGCTACCCGTCGGGGCATCATGGTGGTCAATTCGCCGGAAGGCAATACCATCGCTGCCGCCGAACATGCTTTGGCGATGATGCTATCCATGTCTCGCTACATTCCCGATGCCAATCAATCGGTGAAAAAAGGAGAGTGGAAGCGCAAGCAGTTTCTCGGCAATGAGATATATAAGAAAACCCTAGGCGTGGTTGGACTGGGGAAAATTGGCTCTCACGTGGCAGTTGCGGCGAGGGCGATGGGCATGAAGCTGTTGGCTTTTGACCCTTACATTTCTGCCGAACGCGCCGAACAAATTGGCTGCCGTTTGGTGGATTTGGATTTTCTGTTCCGGGAGTCGGATTATATTACCCTACACATTCCCAAAACGCCAGAAACCAAGGGGGTAATTAATAAAGAAACCTTGGAAAACATGAAGCCCAACGCTAGAATTATCAATTGCGCTCGCGGTGGTTTAATTGATGAAGAGGCTTTGGCAGAAGGGCTGGAAAGCGGTCAAATTGCCGGCGCTGCTTTGGATGTTTTTGAAGAAGAACCCATCAACCCAGAATCGCCATTGCTAAAGCTGGGCAAAGAGTTGATTGTAACGCCGCATTTGGGGGCTTCCACGGAGGAAGCACAAACCAATGTGTCGGTGGATGTGGCCGAACAAATTCGCGATGTGTTGCTAGGATTGCCGGCGCGTTCGGCGGTAAACATCCCCGGATTGAATCCGGAAGTGATGGAGAAGTTGCGCCCTTATCTGCAACTGGCGGAAACGTTGGGCAATTTGGTCAGCCAGCTGGCTGGTGGGCGCATCGAATCGCTGAACGTTCGTTTGCAGGGCGAACTGGCGAGTATGGAAAGCAAGCCAGTGATGGTGGCGGCTTTGAAAGGGCTGCTGTCGCAAGCTCTGCGCGAACGAGTCAATTATGTCAATGCTAGTATTGAGGCGAAAGAACGCGGAATTCACGTGGTAGAAACCCGGGATGAATCCTCGCGGGATTATACCGGGTCTTTGTGTCTGACGGCGACAGGGGCAAGCGGCGAACATGCGGTAGTTGGCGCTTTGCTTAGCGATCGCGAAATGCGGATTACTGATATCGATGAGTTCCCCATCAACGTACCGCCGACCCAACACATGCTGTTTACCCGTCACCGCGATATGCCGGGTATTATTGGCAAAATTGGTTCTTTCTTGGGCAGTTTTAATGTCAATATTGCCAGCATGCAGGTGGGGCGTAAAATTGTCCGTGGCGATGCCGTGATGGTACTGAGTCTCGACGATCCTTTACCGGAAGGGATTTTAGAGGAAATTATGAAAGTACCTGGCGTTCGCGATGCCTATACAGTAACTTTGTAGAATAGCGATCGCTTTTTAACTAGCTGGTCTTCTAGACTCTGGTAGCTGTTTGCATCCTCTCCCCTCCAGGGGAGGGGCTACAAATAAGATTCCTGCTGGTATGATTGACGGGGAGAATCTTGTTCTCGATGCTCTTTTCATAGGTCATTCGATGTTGATAGACCACGACAACTGGGTAGGAAAAATCCACCAATCGCACCTACAGGGGGAATTTCAAGCGCTTGTATGGCGGGTTCGTTGGTCGTAAATTCTGGATTTAGATCCGTGCGCCAACATACAACAAATGGTGAGCCGATCGAGCCGTAGCATGACAGAATAGTGAGGGGGCGTTCAATTGGCTAATAGCTGGTGGGAAATTCAAATTTTAGCCGATCCCAACTTAGAAGAAACCATCTTTTGGCGGTTACAAACGTTTGGCTGCCAAGGTACAGCGGGCGAACGTCAAAAAAACGGGTATTTGTTGCGGGCTTACTTACCAGAAGCCGAGGCTCACTTACTGGACCTATCCGCTCTATCTTTATGGTTGCGCCAAGATGCTTTGTGTTTGGGATTGAATGTTCCCGAGGTACATTGGCGTTTGATTGATGAGGAAGATTGGGCGAGTAGTTGGAAAAAATATTGGCATCCCACAGAAATAGGCGATCGGTTTTTGGTCTATCCGGGATGGCTGCCACCACCGGAAAATAGCGATCGCTTGTTGCTACGCCTCGACCCAGGTGTCGCTTTTGGAACCGGAACCCACCCCACTACCAAACTGTGTTTGGAAGCGTTGGAAATGCGGTTGGGAATCGATGCGGAAAAACAAACCATTGCTGACATTGGTTGCGGTTCTGGGATTCTCTCCATTGGTGCCCTGTTGTTGGGGGCAAAAACCGTTTATGCTGTAGATACGGATTCGTTAGCGATTAAAGCCACCCGCAGCAATCGGGCTATGAATCAGATGTCAGAAAAACGCTTGATTGCCAAAAAAGGCAGTTTGCCAGAAGTCAAACAAATGGTACCGCAACCTGTCGATGGTATCCTCTGCAATATCCTGGCAGAAGTAATAATCGATCTCATTCCCCATCTCGATGAAATTGCCCATTCTTCCACTTGGGGAATTATCAGCGGCGTTTTAGTAGACCAAGCCAAACCCGTTGCCGATACCCTAGAACAACACGGTTGGATTGTAGCAACCTTGTGGCGGCGGCAAGATTGGTGTTGTTTTAATATTCGACGTTCTTAAGGCTTCCAGATATTATAGAACATCCTTTTGTTTTTGTTGCCATAGCGCCACAATGGAATAAATAATGGCATGCAAACCCAGGATAGCCCAATTTAAGCTCAGATTTTCCCACGTGGGGTCGTAGACTAGTGTCGCTTCAAACGGCTGGGGAACGGTACTGCCATCGGGATATTTCACCGGTTCCGGAACCATAGCATTCACATCCACCAAAGCACCATAAGCGCCCACCGA
>CAYZHY010000048.1:0-27523 GCA_964477525.1 uncultured Geitlerinema sp.
GAACGAGAGCGAGAAAGTCCGTATATTGAAGTCATTCAACGTGTTGAGAAACCTTACCAGTTGCGCTTTCATTTACATTCTGCCAAATCTTATGAAGAGTTCAAGAATGACTCTCTCAACAAATTAACAGCTTTTTCCCGATGTCGGATCGAACAGCAACGCGCGCGATAGTAGTGTGGTTCCAACTCCTTTACTGGAAGAACTCAAAAAAACGCGCATTTCTGGGGGTATTGTTCCCACGGCTGTCAATCAAGGAACCATTATTCAGCTGCGAAAGCAAGAAATTACTTCTTATCCGATGGTTGTTTCTTGTCAAATGCGAACAAAGAAAATACCTTTTTTCCGAATTTCCCCCCTCTAAGGGATTGAAACTTCTACCAATATAGAATTCTAGCTTTTGGCAGGACTGCGAGATCCCAACCAGTGAGGAAGCGCGATCGCGACAATCGCCACAACCAATGCCACCAATCCCACACTCGACATCCCAGAAACCAGCGCTTGTAAAGAAATCACTCGACCTACAGAAAACGCCAAACTAACCGTAACCGCAGCCCAAACAGCCGCCCCAGCTGCATTGTAAAGACAAAATTCCCTGTAAGGCATGCCAGCGATTCCAGCAATCGGACCGGCAAAAATTCGTAACAAAGCCACAAACCGACCCAAAAATACCGTACGGCGAGCACGGCGCTGAAATTGCTTCCGCAAACTTTGTAGTTTCTCCTGGCGAATGCGGAAAAGTTTGCCCAATCGCAGCAAAAACGCCCAACCACCCCATTTTCCCAGCCAATAACCAAAATTATCTCCCAAAACAGCACCGGCAAATACACTGACGAGAACGAACCAATAGTTGAGTTCGCCGCTACCTGCTAAAAACCCACCTAGAATGGTTATACTTTCCCCCGGAACCGGAATGCCGGCATTTTCCATGGAAATTCCCAAAAAGAGGATGGGATATCCATATTGTTGGATGAGTTCTCGCAGCATTTCTAAAGAGACAAGTTCCGACATGGGTTACCATCTATTGAATTCTTTCACTATCTTTTTTATAGCCAGCCCATCTTAAAAACAGCGGCAGCAGAAGCTGAGAAAAAGCTGAGTGCTATGGTTGGTGGATAACCAATTCTCTGGTACTATAATGTATTTCTAGAGAGCGCCATAAAAAAAGGCAGTAACTTGGTGCAAGTACTGCCAGAGAAGGGCAATTCCAGATTTTGTTTCTACAGCAGCCAACTTTATGCTTTTTACAAGATTTGGCGAATGCGATCGCATCAAACAACGAGTCAAGAAAAAACAGCGATCGCTCCCTGAAAAGCCCCACACCTATCTTTTTTGTAAAACCACCAGCGATCGCGCTTCCACCGGTACAACGACATTATCATCCTGGTAGGTTTTGCCATCTTCTAGAAAATACGGCTGGGTAGTATCAATAATCGTAAACCAAGAACTCTTCTGCAAACTGGGAGGAATCGCAAACTCCAGCATTTCGTAGTGAGCGTTGAAAAACAGCAAAAAACTGTCATCCATCACCCGTTCTCCCCATTTTCCAGCCGTTGCGATCGCATCGCCATTTAAGAAAATCCCTACAGCCTTGGCAAAACCTGTGTTCCACTGGTCTTCCGTCATTTCGCCACCGTCGGGATTGTACCAACTAATATCGCCAATTTCAGAACCGCGAATGGAACGACCTTGGAACCACTTGCGACGTCGGAAAGTTGGATGTTGGCGGCGGAAATAAATTAACTGACGCACAAAATCCAACAAAGCCTCATTGGATTCGGTTAAATCCCAATTCAACCAAGTTCGTTCGTTATCCTGACAGTACGCATTGTTGTTGCCTTGCTGCGATCGCCCAATTTCATCCCCACTCAACAACATGGGCACCCCTTGAGACAGCATCAAGGTAGCTAAAAAGTTACGGCGCTGGCGATCGCGCAAGGTTATCACAGATTCATCGTCCGTTTCTCCTTCTACACCACAATTCCAAGAACGATTGTGGCTTTCTCCATCTTCGTTATCTTCGCCATTCGCTTCGTTGTGCTTTTCGTTGTAACTCACCAAATCGTTGAGCGTAAAGCCATCGTGAGCCGTTACGAAATTCACGCTGGCGCTGGGCTGGCGACCGTTGTCTTCGTATAAGTCAGAACTGCCGGTAAACCGAAACGCAAAATCCGCCAAGCGGCTATCTTCTCCGCGCCAAAAATCGCGCACGGTATCCCTGTATTTCCCGTTCCACTCCGACCACAGCAAAGGAAATTTCCCAACTTGATAGCCACCTTCTCCCACATCCCAGGGTTCGGCAATCAATTTCACATCCGACAAAATTGGGTCTTGGTGAATAATGTTAAAAAATGCTGCGAGATTGTTGACTTCGTACAGTTCTCGTGCTAAAGCGGACGCCAGGTCGAAGCGGAAACCGTCCACATGCATGGTCTCCACCCAGTACCGCAAGCTATCGGTAATGAGCTTCAAAACCTGCGGGTTGCGAACGTTGAGGGAATTGCCGCATCCCGTAAAATCCATGTAGTAGCGCGGGTCGTTATCTACCAAACGGTAGTAGGTAGCGTTGTCGATTCCCCGCAGCGATAGGGTTGGTCCTAAATGATTGCCTTCGCCGGTGTGGTTGTACACCACATCCAAAATCACTTCAATACCACCGGCATGCAGTGCCTTCACCATGCGCTTGAATTCCCGTACTTGCTGTTCGGGATTGCGACGGGTGGCCGTATAGTCAAAGTGAGGGGCAAAGTAACTGATGGAATCGTATCCCCAGTAATTTTTTAATCCTTTATTTGCCAAATGCCCGGGATAGGAGAGAAAATTATGGACGGGCATCAATTCAACGGCAGTTACGCCCAAAGATTGTAAGTAGGAAATAGCAGCAGGATGTCCCAATCCGGCGTAGGTACCGCGCAAAGTTTCTGGAATGTCAGGATGCAGCTTGGTGAATCCTTTGACATGCATTTCGTAGATAATGGTTTCGTGTTCGGGAACGCGCAACAAGCGATCGCCTTCCCAGTCAAAAGATTCATCTACTACAATTCCCTTAGGAACTAAATGGGCATCATCTGTTTCGGAACATTCCAAATCTTTTTCTTCTGCGTCCCAAGGATAACCAAAAATCTCTTCACCATAGCCAACTTCCCCGTCTACAGCTTTGGCATAGGGATCGAGCAATAGTTTGTTGGGATTGAAGCGATGGCCGTTTTCCGGTTCAAAAGGACCGTAGACGCGAAAACCGTAGCGCTGACCGGGACCAATTCCTGGCAAATAACCGTGCCAAATAAAATTTTGCACCTCTTTTAAGGCGATGCGGGTTTCCCGGTCTTCGTTGTCAAACAAGCAAACTTCTACACCAGTAGCATTTTCGCTGTACAGGGCAAAGTTGGTGCCTTTTCCATCCCACCTAGAACCTAAGGGATAAGGATTGCCCGGCCAAAGCGGTACGTACATACCAGAACCTCACAAAAATTTGTATTAACTCAAAATAGTTTTTTTTCTATGTTAGCATTTTCACGAGATTTCCCATTGCCTTTTTGCAGGTTGTTCCTTACAACGTTCAAGACAGCTCTTTTTGAATTTGTGCGGTCATTTCTAGCAAGATAGTTTCTGGAGAACGGGGTTGCCAGCCCAACTCCCTTCTTGCTTTGTTGCCATCAACGCGAACCAGGCGATCGTAAATGTAGTGCAGTCTTTCTTTACTGAGGGGTGGATTCCAGGAAAATACCCTACCAATGACTTCTAAAACATTTCCTAGCAACACAACGATGGGTTTGGGAATTTCTATAGGAGGGGCAAGGCCACCAGCTTCGGTGCCGATGAGAGCAAACATTTCCCGAGCGGTCATTTCTCCGGCGGAGATAATGTAATGTTCGCCGGGGGCAGCTTTTTCCGCCGCCAGCAGCATGGCATCCACCAAATCATCTACGTGAACGATCCCGGTTAAGCGATCGCTTTGTGCCCAAACTTTCAATCCCCCCTGCAAAAATCGTTTTATAATCGGTCGGAAGTGGGGATCGTCAATCCCAAAAATCCCCGATGGCATCACGCTAACTACCGGCAATCCATTGGCTGCCCATTCATCCACCAACTGTTGTGCCTGGTACTTAGTGCGATCGTAGGGAGAAGAAAAATCGGTTTGGGTACGTTGGTAGCTTTCATCCACCACCTGCCCCTGGGTATGGCCGAATACACCAATGGTACTGCAATAAACCATTTTGTGAATATTGGCCTCGTTAGCCACCGCCAACACCGTACGAGTTCCCTCGACATTGACTTTTTCCATCAAATCGGTATCGACAATCCCCAGTTCCACGTAAGCAGCGGTATGAAACACCCAATCCACACCCTCCATGGCTTGCCGTACAACGGACTTGTCGGTTATATCTCCATAAACCAACTTTGCTTGGGTACCAGCGAGGCGTTCTAAGTTACTGGTTGGACGTACTAAGCCCACCACGTCGATATTTTGGTTTTCTAGACCTTTGACTAAATGGGAACCAGTAAAGCCGTTGGCTCCAGTTACAAGGGCTTTCATACGAAATCCGATGTGTACAAATCATATATTACATAGAGTGGGAGGAGTGGGAGGAGGACGACACGAAGTTCTAGCCTGGGGTTCTTTTTCGGGTCTTCCCAGGAGGGATTTGGTATCATAACGCTTTTTCGTACATGCGGTAGGTTTTGTAGATGCTACAACCAGTGGCTTCGATAACCCGACGGGAGTTGGCGTTATCTTCCCACACCCAAGAAAGTTCGGCATTTTTGTAGGGTTTTCCTGGTTGGCTACTATTGCGCTGGTTGTGATAAATCAAAGCCATAGCTACCAGCTTGCGGCGGTATTCTGGCAAAACGCTAATTACCAAAACCCGCAACCGATCGATTTGGCGGCGATACCAAAGGAATTTCAGCATGCCCCACCAATTGAGCTTACCATTCACATGGCGCAAGGGAATATTGTAATCTGGCAGGGACATAAAAAACCCAACCGGTTGGCCGTTATATTCGGCGAAAGAGAAAACATCCCGATCGACGAGTGACTTTAGATCTTTGGCAGTATCAAAAAACTCCGCTTCCGTACGCGGTGTGGAACTCCAACTGTCAGCAAAGGTGGCATTAAAAAGATTGTAAATGTGGCGTACGTCTTCGGTAAATCCTTCGCCGCGATCGCGAATAGGACGAAAGGTAATGCCAGATTGACAGGCAATGCGATAGGCTTTTTCAAATTTCGGGGGCAAAGGTTTGTCCAGGGGTAGGTTGTAGGCGTAGGCATCCTTGGCTTTGGCAAACCCAGCTTGTTCCACAAATTGCGGGTAGTAAGGGGGATTGTAAGGCATCATTATGGCTGGGGGGTCGTCAAACCCATCTACCAGAAACAGGCAATTGTTGTGGGTAGAGAGGTCAATAGGACCCCGAACGCGGGTCATGCCTTGCGATCGCAACCAATCGCACGCCGACGCCAGCAGCATCCGAGCAACTTCAAAGTCCTCAATGCATTCAAAAAAACCAAACACTCCGACATGGCCTTCTCGTTCAATTAAGCGATGGTTCACTGCCGCTACAATCCGACCCACAGCCGTTTCGCTTTGGCGGTTCCCCTCTGACTGCCAAGCAATAAAAGCCTGGAGTTTGCCATATTGCTGGAAAGGATTGTTCTCGTCCAAATCGGCAGCCACACTGCTACGTAAGGGAGGCACCCAATTCGGGTCGTTTTGATAAACCCGATGGGGGACATCCAAAAAGGTTTCTAGATCGGAAGCTGTTTGGACAGCGAGTATGCTTGTTTGTTTCTCCATGGACTTTTACTCGTGCATCGGCGACTCAGTGAATCCAGGAGAGCGCTTGAGGACAAAGGTGCAAGCCAGGCGATTCTAGCTTCCATTTCCTTTGCCCTTAGGCGGCTTGCGTCTCGCTACCTTCGGTCAAAAGCTCTCCAGTTTTCCTTTGGCAGGGGGCAACCAAGAACCAATCTCCCATCGTTATTCGGATACCTATAGAATAGCCATGGCCTGGGATGATAGGCAGCTATCCAGTTGTAACCATGGTTTCTTCCGTTTTGTACAAGCGATCGCGGGTCGCAACCATAGCATCCACCAATCGGTCCATATCTTCTTTAGTATGGAGAGCATTGGCTGTGATGCGCAGGCGCGGCTTGGCAATAAACCAAATAGGAGAAATCCAAATATTGTAGTTGTCAAGCAAATAGCGGGCAAAGTGTTTGGGATTGATTTCCGTTGGTAACAATACGGGAATGACATTGGTTTCTCCCAGTGCCAGGAAGCCTTCGGAAGCCAGACGTTCTCGTAGGTATTGCGTATTGGCATGGAGGGTTTCCACCAATTGAGGATGGCGGCGAACCTCGCGTATACTTTCCAAGGCAGCAGCGGTCATTGGCGGGGGCAGGGAAATGGTGCCAATGGAGGTGGGAGACGTATCCAAAAGATCGGTAAACTCCCGAACGTGGCTGCTGATGGCAGCACCAGCAGAAGCAGCAAATTTGGAGAAGGTGGTCATAATTAACGGCACCATCCCGCGTTCGATAACTTGCTGCGGATGCAGGCCGAAGTGTTCGTAAATCCCGCCACCAGTTTTTCCTAAAGCGCCACTGGAGTGCGCTTCATCCATAACAATCACGCTGCCGGGATAGTTTTCCAGCACGTCCAGCATTTCCGGTAACGGCGCAATATCGCCATCCATGGAAAACACCGCATCGGAAACCACCATAATCCGATCGTCGGGTTTGGCATAGCGGCGGAGTTTGCGGGCCAAATCCTCCACATCGCAATGGCGATAGGGTTTCACCCGCACCTCCGGACTTTGGCTAAACACTTTACCAGAACGATTGCTGGCGTTGACCACAGCTGAAACAATGCAGCCGTGATTGAGAACGTCGGACAAAATCAGCGTTTCGCGCGTGTTTTGGAACCCAGGTACGGAAATGGCTAGATGGCAAAATGCATCGACCAAAGCCTGCATGGCCATCCAAGCGTTCATGAACAACTGGGTATGGGGCAAGTGCTTGAACTCAGAAATTTCATTTTCCAGCTGTCGGTGGAGGTCAATGCGACCGCTTAACACCGAACAGGCACTGTTAGAAGTCCCGTACTGGTGAATGGCATCGATGGCTGCTTGTCGTACGCCGTTGTTGTGTACCAAACCGAGAATGTCGTTGGTACAGAAGGTTAATACCCGTCGCCGTTTGCCAGTATCGGGCTCTTCAATTTCTACGCAATTGCCCCATTTTTGATGGCAAATATATTTATCCGGATAGAGGCCGCTTTCATAGCAGCGCTGCATGTACTCTTTGACGACTTGCACGTAATTTCTCCTCTCACCAGTGTCTTGATAAATTTTTATAAGTCGATTTTGTCAGTGGTGCTACTGCAAGAACTCCCCTCAAGAATCGAATCCTTGTGGGAGAGAACCATTTCACGGACCACAGTACGAAATTCCTGTTAAAAAATCCTTGATTCCGGAATTTTTAGTTGACTCAATCCCCGAATAGGTCGGGTGGAGAGTCTTCGGGTTGTTGGGTCGCATCTATCTGGACGGACATAAACTTGACCAAATTATTGCATGGGTTGTTGTTATTGTCGGACAATAGCCCATTGTAGGGCAATGATAGCAGGAATTTCCTTCTGCATAAGTCTTTTGTTGGGTGGCATTGTCGTTTTTTTTTATCGGTAAGCCACGATCGGGGGAAGATGGCAGCGAATTCTTGTTCGATCGCAAGATAACAGAAATTATTGCTATAAAGGCAGTAGCTATTTACACTCCCAGTGTCTCAACATTTCCGATCGAAAGGAGTTTTTGCCAACAATCGGTCTTTTGCCTATCTCCATTGGCTTGTCTTCATGCTAATGGGCATCTTTCATGGCTGCCAATCCCTGTATGCCTTTACAGTTCGCCATCAGCCTTTGGGGAACAATCTCCAATTGCTACTTAGATGACAAGCTTAAGTGACGAGCTGGGCTATCTCTTGGTTCCTAGGGTCGTCTAGGGATAGGATAGCTACAACCGTTTGCCATGCCCTCTTCCCAATCCATTCAACTTGTGCTTTTGGACAAGGTTAACTTGAGGAAACGGTGTATTGATAGTTCGCCAGTCCTAAATAGCGGATTCCTTCTGGAGAAACATCAAAGCGACAAGGCAAAACTTCCAATCCTTTGTCCACAGCAGATCGCAACAACTCTCCATATTTAGAATCCGCCTGGTCTCCAGAAGTAAATTGGGTACAATCCGAACGATTGATAAAATACAACATCACGACCCTGGCTTCCGGCAACAAAGCCATTAATTCTTGTAGGTGTTTTTGACCGCGTTTGGTTTCGGTATCGGGAAATAAGGCTACATTTCCTTGGCACCAAGTTGTATTTTTTACCTCTACATAAATCGGAGGTTTAGAGGCACTAGTTAATAAAAAATCAACCCGAGAATTCTCGCCATATTTGACTTCCGATTGCAGGTTGTCGTAGCCAGATAATTCCCCAAACCAACTATTTTCTAACCCTACTTTCACCACGCGATTGGGAACTGAGGTATTAATCCCGACCCAAACCGGATCGGGATCTTCCATTTGAATCATTTCCCAGGTATAGGGATGTTTGCGTTTGGGATTGTTACTCACCGATAGCTGCACGGGTTGTCCTACTTGACAAACGCCTGTCATTGGTCCTGTATTGGGACAGTGTGCCGTTACCACTTCGCCGTTTTCTAGTTCTACGTCGGCAAGAAATCGCTTGTACCGTTTGCGGAGAATACCAGCTTTTAGAGGGGGATATTGATAGAGAAAATCTGTCATAAGATTTGATTTTGCGATTTAATGGGAAAGGCTTTTGGTGTTTTCAAACAGTTTTGCCTATTTTCCCAAATTTTGTGCTGTCTGGTAACGGTTCAAACTGAATTTCGAGAAAATCATTGCAACCAACCTTCACCACCTGTTCGAAACGTACGATTTCCTAGGTAAACCTTGACAGAACCAAGCAAATCGAAAACTTCTCGTTCTCTAACCAATATTGCTGGCATTGTCGCCATTGCGACTCTGATTAGCAAAGTATTTGGTTTGGTCCGCCAGCAGGCGATCGCGGCGGCTTTTGGCGTTGGTGCGGCGGCGGATGCGTACAATTACGCTTACGTGGTACCGGGATTCTTATTAATTCTGTTGGGAGGGATTAACGGTCCCTTCCACAGTGCTATTGTTAGTGTCTTATCCAAACGCGATCGCGCAGAAAGTGCCACCATTGTAGAAACCGTCACTACCTTGGTTGGCGGTATTATGCTTTTGGTAGCCATTGCGATCGCGATTTTCGCCGCACCCATTATCGATTTGGTGGCACCAGGTCTCAATTCTACCGCTGAAGGGATGGAAATTCGCGCCATTGCCATCCGCCAACTACGCATTATGTCTCCCATGGCGGTGCTGGCGGCTTTTATTGGTATTGGTTTTGGTACGCTCACCGCTAGCGATCGCTACTGGCTACCTTCCATTAGTCCTCTGTTTTCCAGTACCACCCTGATTGCCGGTTTGGCCATTTTAGCGATCGCCCTGGGAAAAGACATCACCAAACCCGAATATGCCTTATTGGGAGGCATGGTTCTCGCTGTCTCCACCCTATTAGGTGCCGTTCTCCAGTGGCTGGTTCAATTAATCGCACAATGGCGCGAGGGAATGGGAAAGTTTCGCCTGCGGTTTGCGTTCCAGCATCCCGGCGTTCGCGAAATTGTCAAAATCCTCGGACCTGCCACGTTTTCTTCTGGCATGCTGCAAATTAACGTCTACACGGATTTGTGGTTTGCTTCTTTTATTCCCCAAGCGGCGGCGGCTTTGGGATATGCGGGATTGCTGGTGCAAACTCCGTTAGGCATTATTTCCAATGTTTTGTTGGTTCCTTTAATGCCAGTTTTCTCCCGCCTCAGCGATCCGCAAAATTGGGATGCTTTGAAAGATCGCATTCGTCAGGGATTGGTCTTAACGGGATTGACCATGCTGCCTTTGGGTGCCTTAATGGTTACTCTGGCTTTTCCCATCGTTCGCGTTGTTTACGAACGCTACGCCTTTGACAAAGAAGCTTCTCAGTTCGTAGCGCCGTTGCTGGTCGCTTACGGTTTGGGTATGTTTGTGTATCTTGCCAGGGATGTTTTGGTTCGGGTTTTTTATGCTTTGGGAGACGCACAAATACCTTTTCGCATTAGTGTCATTAATATTTTTCTGAATGCTTTGTTTGATTATATTGCTATCAATTCATTCGGCGCTCCTGGTTTGGTTCTAGCAACGGCTGGTGTGAATTTATTTTCTTTATTGGTATTTTTGGTCGTTCTACACAGGAAAATTCATGGTTTGCCTTGGATAGCGTGGAGTATTCCTTTGGCAAAACTTTTCGCCGGTAGTTTGGTTGCTGGTTTTGCTGCTTACGTTCTTTTACAAGGCAGCCAACAAATCTTCGGAACGGAAGGATTTGTGGTACAGTTGTTGGCGTTAAGTTTGGCAGGGTTTGGTGGTTTGGGAATTTTTGCTGCTTTGGCTACCCAAATGAACTTGCCAGAAGTAGATATTTTGGTCTCCCGGGTGAAGCAAAAGTTGGGAAAATAAGATGAAAGGTAGTCTGGCAACGTTAAACCACAAAGTTTGTCTTGACTTAGAAAATTAGGGGGACAACCCCCTCAGTAGTTATTTTTTTCCTGCTTAGATGTTTGAGCGAAAGAATCCCAACGAAACTTTCCCCGCCGCCAGGACTCTTTGAAAAATTTTCCTTTTCTTTTTTTAGGAAAACTGGCTGCCTGGCTATGCCCGAATTTTTTTATCTAATATATTATATTATACAGGATTTTTCCACTTTGTCAAGGCAACCAGCCCACCTTTCTAGGTTCCACGATTTTTGTTTTTGACTTAAAAATTCGGACGAGAAATACCGACAAACAGGTCGTAACTGGCATTCGCTCGCGTTGGTCCTACCGATATTATATAGCGGTTGTTGTCAGAAGGGGGAAGATTGCCAAACCAGGCTTTTTGGTTGTATGTTTGTTCCCGCCAATTACCATTTTGCACGTACAGTAGAGAGAAAACGGCATTGTTTTCCGGAGAAGTCACTGCAATAGAAATGGCTTGACCTGCTTGAGCGCTAAAATGATGGTCGTGGTGGTTCCCGCGAACAATGCCATCCGATACAAGAGTGTGGAAAGAATTGCGAGGAAAAGATAGTTCAAACCGGCGATTTTCTGCTTGAGCTATGGTAGCGGTTACCAAAAGTGTTAGAGTAGCCAGCGAACCAACGAAAAATGTCTTTGTTTTCTTGTGGTGAGTGAAGACAAACCGCGCATTATTTTTCATTTTCCCATCAATTGATTTTGAATTGAAATAGTAAAAAAAACCACCCTTGCCGAAAAGAATTCGGCCTTCCCACCCCATCTACGTAACTTGCGATCGCTATCTCCTTGATAAATACAGAAATAAAAACGAAAACCAGGACACTACATATGTTCTTTGTAAAATTCTTCCAAGATATCAAAAAGTTGAACTTGGCACTGCATGGGAAGCAGGTCTAGCAAGGGAATTTCCCGTCTGCCGCCACCAACTTTCACCATCATGTTTTGCAAAATAGGCAAAACCCGGTCTTCGCTAATTTGATTTTCTTCCAAAATCGGATAAATGCGTTCGGCTAGTGTTTTGTGCAGGTGTGCGTCATTAAGACGCAAATGCCACTTGGCAATATCCATGTAGATATTTTCGCCAATTTCGGCAGCGAGGGTTTCAATTTGTTGGGTGGTTTCGGAGTTTGCCATAGGAGTACACCGTTGTTTGATGTTGCTAGGACCAGATAGGAACGAAAGATAGTTTATCGAGAGTAGTTCGCGATCGCAAAAATATACAGTCCGTGGACCGCGAGAACTCCCATCCATCCTAACGTTATCCACTGGGGCCACGTCCAAGGAGAAGCTTGGAAGTTCCAGAAAAACCACAATCCGGAATTAAAAGCTGCAAAAAGAGCCACATGAACGGCAAAAGTCATGCGGTCGTCGAGTTTTCTGTATTCCGGGTCTTGGCGGTCGGGTTTTCTCGGCCAGCGAGGAGGCATAATCAGCTATCTTTATTTTCAGCAATCGGCAAAATTCGTTGGCAGTTGGCTGGGCCATCGTCCAATCAGAACACCAACCACCAACCTTAACTATTTTGATTGTACGCTTTTCAACCAACAATGAAACTCAAATTTTGCGATCGTTCGCTAAATTGCCATAACCCGCCTACAGACAGACAAGCAATAACTTTTTATTTTCAATCGCTGAAGAAAGTTGGCAACAGGGTTAAAATCGGGAAAGGCTGGTCCAAGTACTACATTTGCTGGTTGTGAGTGTTACTCGATTTTGGCGATCGCGCACGTTCAAACGTTCCAAACATCTATCGGTCTTCATCCTCATCGATGAAGTTTCCGCATTTCAAGCCTATCGGCTGTTACAAACCCATGGAATTTCCCCCGAACACCTAGCCATTGTCGGTCGTGGATATTGTACCCCCGAACAAGTTGGCTTGCGACAACCCCTACAAATTGCCTTGCGCAAAGCGCGTTGGTTGGCCGTGGTTGGCGGAACCTTGGGTTCGTTGTTGGGATTGGGCATTTGGGTAGCCGTACAGTGGCAAATCCTGGTTCCCCAAGGATTCAACCCAGCACTAGCCATTCCAGCGATTGGCATTTTAGGGGGATTTTGCGGTGCCGTTGTGGGTGCCTTAATTGGATTTTTAGGAGAAGGCAGCCAAGCCAATGTCTACCGCTACCACGTTCGCCAAGGACGCTATTTGCTGATGGTGGAAGGTCCGCAAAGTCTGGTACAATCTGCACGGGAAATTTTGCAAGTGTATGCGGTAGGCAACCCCCGATAGGTTAATCGTTCTACCAAGTTATGGCAATTTTTGCCGTTTTTTCACCGATCGCTACCTTAACGAATCGAACAATTCTGGGTAGGATTGAGGTGTTCGTGTGGATTTGTGTGGAGTGAAGGAAACATTTATGGTAACTTCTAGCGATCGCGTCGCGGTAGAAACCAAGCGGCAGCGTCTTTGCTTGCCAGACCATCGTTTGTTTGGCACCGATGGCATTCGTGCTACCGCTTGCGCGGAACCAAGCCGAAGCGTCGGCGATTTGCTAACGGCCGAACTTGCCTGGGAAGTAGGTTTTTGGGCCGGTCAAGTTTGGCAAAGTTCCCCTCTTGAGGCCAAAACCGTTATTATCGGACAAGATTCCCGAAATTCTAGCGAATGGCTGGCAGAAGCGATCGCCGATGGTTTGAATGCCTCGGGATTGGATGTGTGGCATGTGGGGTTGTGTCCCACCCCTGGGGTGGCTTACCTAACCAACGTTTTGCCAACGACAGGCGGTGTGGTGATTTCTGCCAGCCACAATCCGCCTGAAGACAACGGCATCAAACTGTTTGCCGCAGACGGAACGAAAATTTCCCGGCAAGTTCAAGATGAAATAGAAGCTGGCATTCGCTGCCAATCCCAACTCATTCCCTTAGACAGAAAACGGGGAGAATATAATTACCGTCCCCAACTACTCAATACTTACCAGCGATCGCTACAAGAATCCATTGCCCATATCCCGTCCCTATCCGGCATGAAAATTGTGCTAGACGTAGCTTGGGGCGCTGCCGCCAACGCTGCACCGGCGGTTTTTGAAAGTTTGGGCGCGCAAGTGATTCCTTTACACGGCCAACCCGATGGCGATCGTATTAACGTGGGTTGTGGGTCTACCCACCTCAGCGTCTTGCAAAAAGCGGTGGTAGAACACCAAGCCGATTTGGGATTTGCCTTTGACGGCGATGCCGACCGAGTTTTGGCTGCCGACCATCGCGGCCATCCCGTAGACGGCGATCGCATTTTATACTTGTGGGGACAGCAACTGCGCCAGCAAGGTCAACTCCCCGATAACACCATTGTCGCCACCGTCATGTCCAACCTAGGCTTCGAACGCGCTTGGCAAGCCAGTGGCGGTCGGTTGCTGCGGACTCCCGTTGGCGACCAACACGTTCAAAGCCAAATGCGAGAAGGCGGTTATATGCTGGGTGGCGAACAGTCAGGTCACATTGTATGCCGTCATTTCGGCGTAACTGGCGATGGGTTACTCACTGCCTTGCATCTAGCTGCTTTGGTTCGTTCCCATGGCGTATCCCTGGCCGAACTGGTAGACAACAGCTTTCCTTCTTACCCGCAAATCCTGAAAAACGTTCGCCTTCCCTGCCGAACCAAACTGCAACAGTGGCAGCAATGCGATGCCATTCAAACCGCCATTCAACAGGCAGAAACGGAACTGGGAGACCGAGGACGCATTCTGGTTCGCGCCTCCGGAACCGAACCCCTGCTACGAATTATGGTGGAAGCGGCAACAGAAGAACAAACGGACTTTTGGGTCCATCATTTGGTGGATACCGTGCAAACCCATCTCGCTAGCTAAAGCCCAAGTAGCGATCGCACGCACCCCGCTTGGCAAGGTACAATGGTAGTTGCGCTATCGTTTGCTTCGACATAGCCTTATGCTGAGCCATGTCGAAGCATCAGCACAAGCCTGGCCAACACACCCATCTTTCTCTTTCCATGAGTCTGTTTGTTCTTCAATCCGTAAAAAAAGACTTCGGTTCCAAAGAAATTTTCCGCGACGCCAACTTAAGCATCGAACCCAACGATAAAATTGGCGTTATCGGCACCAATGGCTCTGGAAAATCCACCTTGCTGCGCATATTAGCCGGTATCGAACCCATTGACGGCGGCAAACTCCTCACCCATACCGCCAGCAATCGCATTGCCTACCTTCCCCAACAGCCAGAAGTAGACGAAAATAAAACCGTTCTCGAACAAGTTTTTGCCAACAGCGACGAACAAATGCGCCTGATTCAGGAATACGAAGAACTTTCCTACCAACTGGCGCAACATCCCGACGACGAACAGCTAATGGCGCGTTTTTCCAAAATTTCCCAAGAAATGGAAACCAAACAAGCTTGGGATTTGGAAACCAACGCCAAAATTATCCTCAGCAAATTGGGAATCGAAGATTTCGATACTCCCATTAGCAACCTCTCTGGAGGCTACCGCCGGCGCATTGCCTTGGCAACAGCATTGCTAGCTGGTCCCGATGCGTTGTTAATGGACGAACCAACCAACCATCTGGATGCCACATCGATCGAATGGTTGCAAGATTTTCTTAACAATTTCCGAGGTGCTATTATTCTTATTACCCACGACCGCTATTTTCTAGATCGCGTTACCAACCGCATCGTAGAAATCGACCGTGGCGATTTATTTGCTTACGACGGCAACTATTCTTACTATCTCGATAAAAAATCCCAACAAGAAGCCGCCGCTGCCAAAAGCCAACAAAAACACCAAGCCATTTTGCGCAAAGAACTGGAATGGCTGCGACGGGATCCCAAAGCCAGGGGAACCAAACAAAAAGCTCGGATCCAACGCATTGAACAAATGCAGGAAACCGAGTTCAAACAAGAGCAAGGGAAAGTGGCTATTTCCACCCCCAGCCGCCGCATTGGTAAAAAAGTAATTGAACTGGAAAATATTCATAAATCCTTTGGCGATCGCTGTTTGATAAAAGATTTTTCCTACGCTTTCGCTCCCAACGAGCGCATTGGCATCATTGGTGGCAACGGCGCCGGCAAAACCACCTTACTCGATATCATGGCGGGACGCATCGAACCCGATCGCGGTACGGTAGACATCGGTGGCACCATTCACATTGGCTACTTCGACCAACATTCGCAACACTTGATCGATGCCGCCAACCAAAACCAGCGGGTGATTCAATACATCAAAGACGTGGGCGAATACATCACCACTAAAGACGGTTCCCTGATTAGCGCCTCCCAAATGTTGGAGAGATTCTTGTTCTCACCAGCACAGCAATATACCCCCCTGCACAAACTCTCCGGTGGGGAAAAACGGCGTTTGTTCTTGCTGCAAGTGCTGATGGGAGCGCCGAATGTCTTGATGCTGGACGAACCGACCAACGATTTGGACGTGCAAACCCTGTCGGTTTTGGAAGACTATCTGGAGAATTTCAACGGTTGCGTTATTGAGGTTTCCCACGATCGCTACTTCCTCGACCGGACCGTAGAGAAAATCTTTGCTCTGGAAGACCAAGGACACATTCGTCAGTATCCCGGAAATTATTCTGTCTACTTAGATATCAAACGTGCGGAAGCCGCCGAAGCCGCAGAAAAACAACAAGCAACGGCTAGCAAAAGTAATGCTCTGAGCCGGTCGAAGGGCCAAGAGAAAAAATCCAGCAAGTCAAAACGGGACAAAAACAAACAAAAAACAGTAGATTCTTGGGGGAACAACAAACTTTCCAGTAAAGAAAAGCGAGAACTTGCCAATTTAGAAAAGAGAATTCCCGAACTAGAAGCAGAGAAAGACGACTTGGAAAAGGAAATGTACAATTTGTCGCCGGAAAAAGTAACGCAGCTGCAAGAACTTTACCAGCAAGCCGAACAATTGCAAGCACAAATTGATGAAGCCATGGAACGATGGATGGCGCTGGCAGAAATGGAAGCTTGAGCCTTCTGGGCGGGAGTTTAACAAAAATTTAATCTTGACATGGCAACTCGTTATCCCTCTGGTAGAATAAATGGTCTCTCGAAAGCGATCGAATCAAAAAATTCTACCCCAACGTTATTTGCCCGTTCAGCAATTATGAAACGCAGAAAGCTTCTCGGCTACACGGCGCTTGGCGCTGCTACCAGTTCAGTTTTAGCGGCTTGCGGCAATACCGCCACCAATACCGAATCGTCGGTTGCCAGCAGCAATTCTTCTTTACCCACCGTACGCTGGAAAATGGCGACCAGCTGGCCAACTTCTCTAGATATTTTGTACGGTTCTGCCGAAACCTTAGCCAAACGGGTCAGCGAAATGAGCGGCGGTCGGTTTACTATCGACCCGTTTGCTGCCGGAGAGATTGTTCCCGGATTGCAAGTTATGGATGCCGTTCAGGGAGGCACCGTCGAATGCGGCCATACAGCTGGCTACTATTATATCGGCAAAAATCCGGCCTTAGCTTTTAGGACTGGCGTTCCCTTTGGACTGAACGCACAACAGCAAAATGCGTGGCTTTACGAAGGTGGGGGGATGGAAGCCACCAACAAAATTTACAGCGATTTTAATATTATTGCCTTTCCCGCTGGTAATACTGGCGTGCAAATGGGGGGTTGGTTTAAAGAAGAAATCAACTCTGTTGAAGACTTACAAGGTATCAAAATGCGCATTCCTAGCTTGGGAGGCAAGGTAATGTCGCGTTTGGGTGCTAACGTACAAGTATTGCCTGGTGGCGAAATTTTCCTGGCTTTAGAACGCGGTGCCATCGATGCGGCGGAATGGGTTGGTCCCTACGATGATGAAAAGTTAGGCTTGCAGGATGCGGCACCATATTATTACTATCCCAGCTGGTGGGAACCGGGTGCTAGTTTCGACCTGCAAATCAACCGCAATGCTTGGGATAAGCTGCCTTCGGAATATAAAGAAATTGTCAAAACAGCAGCTTACGAAAGCAACATGTTATGTTTGGCGCGCTACGATGCGCGCAATCCCCAAGCTTTGCAGCGATTGGTGGATGGAGGAACCCAGCTGCGCAAATACAGTCAAGAAATTTTGTCGGCGGCCAAGAAAGAAGCATTCGATCTGTATGAAGAAAATGCTAGCAACGATGCTTCTTTTAAGGAAATTTACGAGCAATGGAAGCAATTTCGCGAACAAATTTACCGCTGGCATTCTATAAATGAGTTTGGATTTGGCAATTTTGCTTTTTCCAGTAATGGCGTCTAGCGAGTGGATGGGGGCGTTCTCGAAGAGGCGATCGCGAGGATACCTGCTACCTGAATGTTATTGTTTTGCAGTGCTTTAGCGGCTTCGCTGCAGGTGGCGCCTGTGGTATAAATATCATCAAGCAGTAAAATCGAACGGGTGGGTCGGCGGCGGCGAAAATCCTTTCCCAAAGCGATCGCCTGGGACAAATTTTGCTGGCGTTGCTGGCGAGAGAGGCCAAACTGAGCTGATGTGTGGCGAATGCGTTCCAAACCCTGCGATCGCAGGGGATAGCCAGTGGTTTCGCAAAAACTTTTGGCGATTAACTCGGCTTGGTTGAAGCCGCGTTGTTTGACCTTTTCCGGATGCATGGGAATAGGAACGACTGCGTATGCTTCGACACGGTTCGGCAAAAATTTTTTCTGGCTGGATTTGGTGGGACGATTTTTGAGAGAATTTAACCAGGCTTGTGCCAGCCAGCGACCCAAGGGAACGGCCAATTGGGGATGGTTTTCGTATTTCATCGCCGCGATCGCCTGTTTGAGGGAACCGCTGTAGGATCCCCAAACCAAAACCGGTAGGTTTTCTTGGTAAAACTGGCTGGCAGGGGAAAACTGACAAGCTTGCACCCCTCGAGAACAAGCCGTACAAAGCCGATCCACATTGGCGGTAGGGCGATCGCACAGCGAACAGCGATCGGCGAGAAACAGATCCAGAAAGTTGTGAAGAACTTGTTTCCAAATAGCCATGAATCTTTTACCTTCTATGGTGGATTCCTTTTGGAACTACTATAGAAAATTTTGTAGAACTTTCCTGTAGGAGATAATGGAAAATTCAATCATTTCCTTGCTTACCATTTATTTCCAATCGAGGAAATGCAACCAATCCTAACGATAAAAACAAAGATACCGAAACTGGGAATCTCCAGTATTGGGAGTTGTGACTGTAGCTATTCGGTAAGAACTTCCAAATACCTTCCCATAGTTGGAAAAAAACAATTCTTTGCTGGTGCGGTGCTGTTATCGAGGGAACGACCGTGGATTATCTGTTTTGGCTTAACCGCTTAGAATGCAAACAACCAGACCTAGTGGGGGAGACAGCCTTTTACCTCAATCGTTTGGCCAAAAAAAATTTTCCTGTAGAAGCAAGTTTGGCCATTACTACCGAACTTTGGAAACAATTTTGGGAAACTCACAACTGGCTGGAACCGCTTTTGGCAGAACTTCCCTACGCTTCCTTTCACATTAACCTAGACGAACCACATCAGCTAAGTGCGATCGCCGGTCAAATTCGCGAGGAAATTTTAGCGGCTGACTTACCAGTTCGCTTGCTAGAAACCCTAGAAAGCGTCAGCGAAGAATTAGATACGCCGGTTTTGGTGTTTCGACCTTCCGTTAGCCTGCCTTCTCATATTTCTTCCAGCCACCGAGATTGCGACTATTTGTTGGAGGAAAACTTTTGCTGGAAGCAACCCCAGCAGATGGCTTTGGCCTTGAAGCGGCTGTGGGCCGAACTATTTCGGGCGCGAAATCTATTTTACTGGCAACGATCGGGCATTGCCCTCAATGAAATCAAATTAGGAGCCATCCTGCAACCGGTGCGCGAAGCGATCGCCTCGGGAACTTTATACACCGAACCAGACAATTCTATAAAAATCACTGCCACTTGGGGCCTATCAAAAGCCATGTTTATGGGAGAAGTGGTTCCCGATACCTACTGTTTGGATGGCACCACGGGAGAACTGTTGAAACGAGAGTTAGGGGAAAAAAGTTGGACCTATCAAGTAGCCAATCGGGATACGACAGCAGAATCCGATTGTGGTTCCCACCATACCACAGGCGAGACGACCCATCCCATTTTGTGGGAATGCCTGAACGCACAAACCGTCAGCGAATCCCAACGGCAGGAATACGTACTAGCTAGCGATGGCCTGCAACATCTGTACGAACTAGCGAAAACCGCTTCTTCCATTTTAGGACCCCAATTTTATTTAGAGTGGACCCTTGCCAAAACCCATCCGGACCAGCCACCCAATCTCTACGTAGTGGCTGCCTATCCAGAAAGTAGTTCCCAAACCATACCGGAAGCTGGTGCAGCGACGACCTCCGTTTCTTCCCCTTCTCCCTCACCAGCTACAGAAACCACCTCCTCAGAAACTGCCGAAGAAACCGCCGATTCTTCACCAGCTACAGAAACCACCCCCCCTGCCAATGCTTCGACACAGCCTGGTGCTGAGCCACACCGAAGCATCAGCACCAGCCATTCCCCAGAACCGGCATTGGTCCTATCGGGAACGCCAGCCTCTGGTGGAAAAGCGATTGGACCGGCTTGGGTCCTGTCTGCGGATGCTTCTTCTCCCGGTACGGTGGCGACCAACGATGCTTCCAATCCTCCTATTTTGGTCGTTTCTACGTTAAAACCGGATTTTATTCCTTTGCTGTCAGTCGCGGCTGGCGTGGTTACCGAAATGGGGGGGATGAACTCCCACGGAGCCATTTTAGCTAGGGAAATTGGCATTCCAGCAGTGGTAGGACTTCGAGATGCAACGCGCGTTTTGTCTGCCAATACCACGATTTTTATCGACGGCAATCGCGGCGAAGTGCGATCGGTATCGTCACAGTCACAGAGTTCGGTAAGTTCGGCAGAGGAACAACCGCCACCAGCAGCAGATAGTACTTCCACCGAAAGCGACGCCAGTACGCACAAGGATTCTCCTTCCCAGACGCTTCCCGAGCGCGATTTAGCAACGACCAATTCGCGAACTTTCCCGGCGCAACCAGCATTTCCAACAACTGCTACGCAAATTATGGTCAATTTGAGCCAGTCTGCCAAAATTTCCCACGCACAGCAGTTACCAGTGGATGGGATTGGCTTGTTGCGTTCGGAGTTGATGCTGTTGGGAACTGGCGAGATTTTTCATCCCTGCTACTGGGTCCAACAGGGACATCAGGAAGGGTTGCAGGAAATGTTAACCGAAGCGATCGCTCCTTTTGTTCGCAGTTTTTATCCCCGACCGGTGTTCTACCGTGCTTTGGATTTGCGTTCTCCAGAATTTCAATCTCTCCCCGGCGCACCACCGTTTCCTGCTACTGCCAATCCCATGCTGGCACAGCGGGTTTCTTATTTGTTGGAAGCGAATTTGTTTGATGTGGAACTGGCAGCGATCGCGCATTTACGAAATTCTGGCTATACCAATTTGCAACTGTTGCTGCCATTTGTGCGTAGCGTGGAAGAATTTGCTTTTTGTCGCCAACGTGCCGTGCAAGCTGGTTTAATTCCCAGCGAACGCTTCGACGCAGCTCAGGATAAACAGTTTCAAATTTGGATTATGGCAGAAGTGCCTTCGGTGTTGTTTCTAATGCCAGAATACGTTCAAGCTGGCGTGCAAGGCATTTCTATTGGTAGCAACGATCTTACCCAACTGATGTTAGGGGTCGATCGCGACGGGCCGCAAACCCAACTCAACGAATGCCATCCAGCGTTGCGCCGCGCTCTCAAACAACTCATTCAAACGGCTAGAGAAGCCAAAGTTCCAGTTTCTATTTGCGGTCAAGCGCCGGTTAGCTATCCCCAATTAATTGAAGATTTCGTGCGTTGGGGAATCACATCCATTTCTGTAGAACCCGATGCCGTAGCACAAACATATCAACGCATTGCCAGAGCCGAACAGAAATTATTGTTGGAAAATTCTCGACGTTTTCACGATCCATCTTAACGACAAGCATGGGAGCAAAGTTTTTCGTTTTGCTTAGCTTTGACAGCAGTTGGTGGAAACAGTTTTATGACCAATCTGTTAGGTTTGAAAATGGGGTCTTTGCTCTGCTGGGCCGTATTTTTCGTTTCATAGAAGGGGTGGAACAATATTTGGAAACAATCTCTATCAAGCTCCAATCTTTAGATCGCGATATGCCATATATAGATTTTGCAATTTTCCGTATAAATACGGAAAAAAAACTGGCTTCTAACTACGTACGTCATTCCCAGATTGGGTTTCTTGCTGTCTATCTTTCGTTTTTACAATTGCGACAATTGCGATCGCTTTCACCCTTGCTGCTCTAACAATCCTGCCTCTGTCAAATACAGTTCGATTCAATCAATTTTTTATTGGAGATATAAAAAAAATGATTGTTTTTCCTTTAGTTTTGCCTAATGTAAAAGGATTTAAACAATCCAATCTATAAATAAAATTTACATATCAAACAAAAATATAAATATTAGTCGTTTTTTGTCCGATCGGAATTCAATTCAAAAATTTCTATACTTAGAAAAAATTAGAAAGAACTAAAGCAACAATGGCATCGGCCATTTGGTTTCCTTTTTACAGAATCATTCAGTTAAAATACGGAAATCTAGAACCAGGATCGCAATATTCCGTACAAACAACCATAGGAACCAAGTAATATTGGCTAGAAAATGTAGAGAGTTTGAGAAAACCACATCGAACTTGGTTCTTTTTATAAAGATTCCGTAAAAGCGATCGCGATCGCCGCTATTCGATCTTAAATAGAGGTAACCTAAAAATAGAAGGAAGCAATTAGTGCAATGTTTCAACGCTATATTGCCTCCAAACCAAACAGTTCTTTTTTTTTCGGGAGTGATGAAAACATGCGAGCAGTGAAATCTTTGGCTACTATAATGGCAGCAGGTGCTGGCTTGGCTGTAGCTACCTCTTCCATGACACCGGTTCAAGCTTTCTCTTTAACCAACGCTCAATCTTCTGGTTACCAAAAGGGTCAAGACGTAGGTGGTGGTCCTAATGGTAACAAGGCCAGCTCTTTGTTAAACGAAGATAACATTTTTGGAGATGGCGAATGGAGTTTCGCTGTCAAAGAAGATGAGAGTGAAGTCGAACAAGAGCAGAATGTAGGGTTACAACTAGAAGGATTGGGTACGAGTTCGGGTACGTTAGGATTCGACAACGTCGATTTTAACAGCACCGATTTGGCGATTAGCCTGAAAGCTGGAAATGCCTTTAGCCTGTACCATATCGAAGCTGGTTCTTTAAGCAGTGGCGAATCAATTGATTGGAGTACAGACATCGATTTGGATGGCAAAGATTTGTCCCACGCCTCTGTCTTCGTTCGCGATAATCTCAACCAAAACGAGGACGAGGCTTCCCAATCCATCCCCGAACCAGGTACAGGCATAGCTTTAGGTATGGTGGCTTTGGGTGCCTTTGCCTACAAAAGAAAATCCCAAGATACTTCTCAATAGTTTCCAAATGCTTTGCAAGAATAGCAAAGGTAACAAATGTAGCGAATTTTTTTAGCCATCAGGTTGCATCTTAGGGGGAGGTGACACCAATACATGCATCAATTCCACAATCGAGCTAGGAAAATACGGAAAGATAGTCCCTTTCCGTTCCTATTGCAAAGCCTGGGAACTTTATATTCTCCCAGGTTTTGTTTTGGTCTTGCAGATTCAAGTTCAACTGTTAATCAACCCCCACTAAATTGGTTCGCAACGACTAAACCGTACTTCCAACCAATCCAGTGGGGGTCCAATTATTAACTGGTTTTTATCTTTGTCTTAGAACAAGCCAAAGGTAAAGGATTCGTCCAAGGGGAAAGTGGCACCAATTCCCAGCCATAGGGTCACAACCGTACCAATCAAGAAAACGGTTGTGGCTACCGGACGGCGGAAGGGATTCTGGAACTTGTTGACGTTTTCAATGAAAGGCACCAGAATCAAGCCAACGGGAACTGCCACCATGGCCAAAACGCCAAGCAGTTTGTTGGGAACGGCACGCAAAATTTGGAAAACGGGATAGAAATACCACTCTGGTAGAATTTCTAGAGGTGTGGCAAATGGATCGGCAGGTTCGCCAATCATAGCCGGGTCTAGGACTGCCAAACCAACGATGCAAGAAAAGGTTCCCAGGATAACAACTGGAAACACATAGAGCAGGTCGTTTGGCCAGGCAGGTTCCCCATAGTAATTGTGACCCATTCCTTGAGCTAGCTTCGCTCGCAGTTCGGGGTCATTGAGGTCGGGTTTTTTCAGTACGCTCATGGGTGTTGCTGGTGTTCTCCTGACGACTCAAATTTTAACGAAGATAGGGCACTAGAGAGTGCTTTACATGGGACCAGAAATGCCTTGTTTGCGAATCATCAAGAAGTGCAATAACATGAAGACCGCAATCAACCAAGGCAACACAAAGGTATGCAAGCTATAAAAACGACTCAGAGTGCCTTGACCGACGCTTTCACCACCGCGCATCAGTTCCACAATCGTGCCACCTACAACTGGGATGGCTTCGGGAACGCCAGTTACGATTTTAACGGCCCAGTAACCAATCTGATCCCAGGGAAGGGAGTAGCCGGTTACACCAAAGGAAACAGTCAAAACCGCTAGGATAACGCCTGTTACCCAAGTCAACTCCCGAGGCTTTTTGAAACCGCCGGTGAGATAAACTCGGAAGGTGTGCAAAATCATCATTAGCACCATCATGCTGGCAGACCAGCGATGGATGGAGCGAATCAGCCAACCGAAGTTCACGTCTGTCATCAAGTATTCGATGGAAGAAAAAGCTTCGGTAACGGTTGGCTTGTAATAGAAAGTCATGGCAAATCCAGTGGCAAACTGGATCAGGAAGCAAACTAGCGTAATGCCTCCCAAGCAATAAAAGATATTTACGTGGGGAGGTACATATTTGTCGGTAATGTCGTCTGCGATTGATTGTACTTCCAGGCGCTCCTGAAACCAATCGTATACGTTGGACATAAAGCCAGCATTCCTAGAAAATTGCTATCAATAAAAATGTAACACAGTTTTGTTTTTAGGGGAAATCTAGAATGGGCTGGTATGGGTGGATTCTGCTGTTTGTTCTTCCAGCGATCGCTGCTAGAGAAACAATTGGCATTTGGTAGAAATCAATAGATTTTTCTAGCTGGGTTGGGAAAAATCTAAGCGATGGGGGATGGTGCTTTTGATTTCTGTAGCGATCGCCACTCTCCAATTGGCAAACAATTGTGTCAGACTAGGTCAAAAGCCACCACAAAAACTAGTACAAGGCAACTATACTTAACCATCGAACGATTATTCAGAGATATGTTCGCGAACCGACGTACCTTTCTTATTGCTTTTGTTTTATTTGTTCAACTCCTATTTGGTATGAGCTGGTGGACACCACCGGCCATGGCCAATCCCGAAGCCAAAGAAGTCTTTTCCCAAGCTTGGCGCGTGGTCAGACAAGCTTATTTAGACGATAGCTTCAACGGTCAAAACTGGTGGTCCGTCCGGCAAAAGGCCCTGCGGCAACCCATGGATACCACCGAAGATGCCTACGAAGCGATTGAAGACATGCTGGCTTCCTTGGACGATCCGTTTACCAGATTTTTAAGACCCCAGCAGTATCGCGGGTTACAAATGAATACGTCTGGCGAGCTAACTGGGGTCGGTTTGCAAATTGCCATTGACGACGAAACCCATCGATTGCGCGTGGTGAGTCCCATTGAAGGGTCGCCAGCGGCCAAAGCCGGCGTACAAGCATTGGATTATATTGTCGAAATTGATGGAGTTCCCACCGACGATCTACCTCTAGAAGAAGCTGCCAAACGGATGCGGGGGGAACCGGGAACGCAGGTCACTTTAAAAGTCCAACATCGCGATAGCGATCGCATAGAATCGATCCCCATTGTACGCGATCGCATTGCCCTCAATCCCGTGCGATCGGATTTGCGATCGCTAGAGGACGGCAGCAAAATCGGCTACATTCGCCTCAGCCAATTTAACGGCAACGCCACCACAGAAGTGGCCAACGCCATTGAAGACTTGGATTCTCAAGGGGCCAATGCCTATATCCTGGATTTGCGCAACAATCCTGGGGGTCTGTTGCAAGCTGGCATTGAAGTAGCGCGTTTGTGGCTCGATCGCGGTACCATCGTTTATACCGTCAACCGCCAAGGACAGTTTGGCAGCTTCGATGCCAACGGCCAAGCTCTGACCGATGCACCTTTGGCTGTTTTGGTGAACAAAGGCAGTGCCAGTGCCAGCGAAATTTTAGCTGGTGCCTTGCAAGACAACAATCGTGCTCAAGTGGTTGGAGAAACAACGTTCGGCAAAGGATTGATTCAATCTTTGTTCAAACTCTCTGATGGTTCTGGTTTGGCAGTTACCATCGCCAAATACGAAACCCCCAACCACCGAGATATAAACGAATCTGGCATCCAACCCGATGTGGAAGTTCCCTTAGACATTCAATCTGTTCGGGATATTGCCACAGAAGCCGACGCACAATACCAAGAAGCGTTGAAATTGTTGGCACCAGAGGCAGTTATGGCCGAAGCTGGATAGTTATTGAGGGGATGGGGAAAAGCTAGTAGCAGATGGATTTTGCGACTCTTTCTCCTCTTTAAAAATAATCCGGCGACGCTGGGGGTCTTGGAGATAGGTCTGTTCCCGCATGACCCGTTTGGTTTCGGTGGGATCGAAAGAACGTTGGAATTGCGAACGTAAGGTTTCTACCTTGCGTTCTTGTGTCTCCAAGTACCCTTGCATTTGTTGCAGTTGTTGGTAGCTTTGACGTTGGTAAGGAAGCAGGTGTGCTAAAGCCGAAACGGCAACCACCGAAATTAATGTATTGACGGCAATCTTGGTACCAGCTTCCAAAGCAGCCGTACGATAGGAAGTCGATGTTTTGGCTTTCTTTTGCGGAGATTGGCGAGTTCGAGTTCGCTTGCGGGAAGTGCGGTTGGAAACGCGACGGGGTGGTGTAGGATTGAACTCAGGAGGCGGCGTTTTTAAAGCATTCATAAGACCAATCAATTACTTGCTACTTGGCAAAAACGATTGCAGTTGGAGACAGCTCACTTTAAATTTTAGAAGTAGTTGCAAGCGGGTAGCGATTGTAGAAGCATCTACGGCGAATTTGCAAACATACTTTATTTTATAGAGTCCATCTAGTTCGCCGATTTGCCGATTTTGTTTCTCGATCGTGCTATTTATTGTACATCCCGATGGAGCGTTGGGAAATTTGGTAACGACCGAAGGTAGGAGATAGGGAATTTGAGAAAAGAGCTTCCCAACAAACAAGCAGAGATGCTTCCCAAACACCTCTGCTTGATGGATGGTTGTTTGTATGGCTAAAGCCAGGTTGGATATTGCTACAAGCCGGCAGTGGTGTCTACCTAGAAAGCTGAGAAAGCCATCTAGATAAAACACCACCTACAACTTACTTGTACAGTTCCGTAGCTAGACGGAATGCCATGATGCCGGGAATGATAGCAATAACGAGAGCAACGAGAACTTGGGTATCCGATAGCATAAGGTTCCTGTCCTCTTTTCTACAAATACAGATGGTCTATCTTCCACCAATTTCCAACAAAATGGTTCTGGGGAAAAGGTTTTGTTACAACCTGAAATATAAATGAGCGATCGCTTTTCATTTCTTAACTATAAAATATAAATATGGGCAATGGCTGCAAACGGGCAAATCCCGGAAAACATTGCCACAAATTGCTTCGATCGCGTCAAAATATTAGCCAGCATGAAATCCATTTCGCAACAAATCTTAACGAACCGTACATGGTAGACCAACTGTTTGAACTTTCTAACAACTTCGGCCTGGATGCTATTTTGGTTTTACTGGCTTTGGTGTCCCTAGAGTCGGTTCTTTCAGCAGACAATGCACTCGCGTTGGCTTCGCTTTCGGGAGGCTTGGAAAACGAGAAGCTGCAACAGCGGGCCCTAAATTTAGGACTGATGCTGGCTTATGCCATGCGCATATTTTTAATT
>CAYZHY010000049.1:0-27513 GCA_964477525.1 uncultured Geitlerinema sp.
CTTTATTCGTACAGCCACTGGGTCATACTGGGTTCCCAGCTAACCAACTCTTGGGGATTAAACCACAAATCGATTTCTTTTTTCGCGGTATCTTCCGCATCGGAACCGTGGATGAGGTTGCGACCGATATCAATCCCAAAATCGCCGCGAATGGTTCCTGGGTCGGCTTCGTTGGGTTTGGTGGCGCCAATAATTTTACGCGCTGAAGCAATAATGTCTTTGCCTTCCCAAACCATGGCTACCACCGGACCCGAGGTAATAAACGAAACCAAACTTGAGAAAAACGGTTTGTCTCTGTGAACGTCGTAATGCTGTTCTGCCAGTTCGCGGCTGACGGTGACAAATTTCATTCCGACTAAGGTAAATCCCTTGTTTTCAAAGCGGCGAATAATTTCACCGACCAAACCCCGCTGTACGCCGTCGGGTTTAATGGCAATAAATGTGCGTTCCATGAAAATGTTCCAGAACAATACAACCAAACAATAGAAGATTATCGCAAAAATTGGTTTTGGTGGAAGAGAGGGAAGATTCGGGAAATTTTCGTATTATGGTGGGAAAAATGTGTGTTGTTGTGTAGGGAACGAGCAATTGATGGTTTCTGGATCGGATTTTCGTGTAGAAACAAATGTCAATTCTTTCCAAGAGAACAAGCAAAAATCTTGGACAGTGGAAGATAGCGAACAGCTGTATCGGATTCACCAGTGGGGAGACCCCTATTTTTCCATGAACTCGGCGGGTCGGATTACCGTATCTCCCAAAGGCGATCGCGGTGGGTCGTTGGATTTGTTTGAATTGGTGGAAGGATTGCGCCAGCGCAATATTGGTTTGCCATTGTTGGTGCGGTTTACAGATATTTTAGCCGATCGCATCGAACGGCTGAACGCTTGTTTTGACAAAGCGATCGCGCGTTACAACTATCCAGGAACCTACCAAGGCGTCTTTCCAGTCAAATGCAACCAACACCGCCATCTGGTAGAAAAAATCGTCGAATTTGGCGCACCGCATAACTTTGGTCTGGAAGCCGGTTCCAAACCAGAATTAATTATCGCTTTTTCCTGTTTGCCTGCTAGCCAAAGAACCCTGGTCGTTTGCAACGGCTACAAAGATGCGGAATACATGGAAATTGCTATGCTGTCGCAGCGGCTGGGTCACCGACCGATTATCGTTTTGGAACAGTTGGAAGAGGTTTCTCTAGCCATCGAAACAGCACAGAAATTAAACATCGTTCCCATTTTGGGAGTACGCGCCAAGCTACAAACCAAGGGAATCGGTCGTTGGGGAGGAAGCAGCGGCGATCGCGCGAAATTTGGTTTGAACGTTGCTGAAATCATGCAGGCGGTTGGTTCTTTGCGGGAAGCGGAAATGTTGGATTGCCTGCAACTGCTGCACTTTCACATTGGTTCCCAAATTTCTGCCATTAGCGCCATTAAAGATGCCATTCGCGAAGCCAGCCAAATTTATGTGGAACTGCTGGGGTTGGGTGCCAATATGCAATATTTGGATGTTGGTGGTGGTTTGGGTGTCGATTACGACGGTTCCAAAACCAAGTTTTACGCTTCTAAAAACTACAACATGCAAAACTACGCCAACGATATTGTCGCTGAGGTGAAAGAAGCCTGCGAAGAACGCAACGCACCGGTGCCAACTTTGGTGAGTGAAAGCGGCAGAGCGATCGCTTCGGCCCAATCCGTACTAATCTTTGATGTATTGGGAAGTAGCGACGTACCCACCCAACCACCAGCAGAAACCATTACCGACAACCACCATTTAATTTTGCGCAACCTGTACGAAACCTATCAGTCGATTCAGGTGCAAAACTATCAGGAAGCTTACAACGATGCCATTCAATTCAAGGAAGAAGCCATTAGTTTGTTTAATTTTGGTTATCTAAGTTTGCACGAACGGGCATTAGCAGAGCAACTTTTCTGGGCTTGCTGTCACGAAATCCAAAAAATTGCCCGCCAGCAAGACTACGTTCCTGACGATTTGGAAAACCTAGAGAAAATTCTGGCATCGATTTATTACGTGAATTTGTCAATTTTTCGGTCGGCACCAGATTCTTGGGCAATCGACCAACTATTTCCCATTCTTCCCATTCATCGATTGAACGAAGAACCCACCCAACGCGCTACCTTAGCTGATTTAACTTGCGATAGCGACGGCAAAATAGACCGATTTATCGACTTGCAGGATGTGAAACATTTGCTGGAGTTGCATCCTTTAGAAAGCGATCGCCCCTATTATTTAGGAATGTTTCTGGGTGGCGCTTACCAAGAAATTATGGGAAACTTTCACAACTTATTTGGCAACACCAACGTCGTTCACATCAGCGTCACGCCTAAAGGATATAACATCGACCACGTGGTGAAAGGAGATACCATTGCCGACGTGTTGGAATATGTCCAGTACGACCCCGAAGACCTGTTAGAAAATATCCGCCAGCAAAGCGAACAAGCCTTGCGAGAAAGGCGGATTGGCCTGCAGGAATCGCAAAAGCTGCTGCAAAACCTGGTGCTAAGCTGTGTCGAAGCCTACGAAAAGGGTCTGCGCAGCTATACCTATCTCAACAGCCATCAAAACTCATAACATCTTGGCATTTTTGGCATCTTCCATCTGTTCGGTATTTTCAGCACCTCCATCGTCTTGACTCGACTCAGTACGAGCTTCGTCGATCTGTTGGAGATCGTTGGCTTCCAGTTGCAAGAAATAGACCTTGCCAGCATTATCGCCAGCTACAATGGTTTTACCATCGGCTGAGACATCCAGACTGCAAAAGTCGTTTTCTCCCTCAAACATGGCGATTTCGCTGCCGGTGGTAATATCCCAAACCTTCAATACGCGATCGCGGGAAGCAGAAACGGCCAAAGTGCCTTCTCTATCCATAGCCGTGGCATCTACCCAATCTTGGTGACCGGCTAGGGAATAGCGTTGTTTACCAGTGGTTACATCCCAGACTTTCACCGTCTTATCCCAACCACCGGATACCGCCACCGTATTGTCGCGGTTGATATCTACATTTTGAATCCAATCTTGATGGCCGGTTAAGCAAGAGCGTTCTTCGCCAGTGGTTAAATCCCAAATTTTGATGGTCTTATCCCAAGAAGCGGATATCGCCAGCTTATCGTCATTGCTAATTTCTACATCCCGGACCCAATCTTGGTGACCGGTGAGGGAATAACGTTGTTTACCAGCAGTCAAATCCCAAACTTTCACGGTTTTATCCCAGGACGCAGATACCGCCAGGGTTTTATCTTCGCTGATAGCTACTTTTCTGACCCCATCGCGGTGACCGGTGAAGGAATAGCGTTGTTCGCCAGTGGCGACATCCCAAACCTTAACCTCGCCATCTTTCGATCCGGAAACGGCCAAGGTACCGTCGCTGCTGAGGACCGCATCTTGGACCCAATCCTGGTGACCGACCAGGGTGAAACGCCTTCTACCAGTATCTAAATCCCAGATTTTGGCAGTGCCATCCCGCGACGCGGAAATCGCTAAATTGGCACGTTCCGCCATGGCAATGGATTCTATCCAATCTTGATGGGCCAAAATCGAGTAAGATTCTTTTTCTCCCTGCAAATTCCAAATTTTAATGGTGCCATCAATGGCCCCCGACACGGCCAAAATGCCATCGCTACTCATGGCCACATCCCGAACTGCATCGGTATGACCCAACAGGGAAAGATTGCCTTTACCAGTGGTCAAATCCCAGACTTTCACAGTTTTATCTCCCGAGGCGGAAACCGCAAGCGTACCGTCGCCACTCATGGCTACATCCCGAACTGAATCCTTGTGACCGGTCAGGGAAAATCGTTCGGTACCAGTGGTCAAATCCCACACTTTGACATTGCCTCCCCAAGAACCAGAGACTGCTAGCATGCCATCGCTACTGATAGCCACATCGCGAACCGAATCTTTGGCACTGGAAAAGGACAAACGTTCTTTGCCAGTGTTTAAATCCCAAACCTTCACCGTTCCATCCCAAGAAGCAGAAACGGCTAAGGTATTGTCATCGCTAATGGCAACGCCGCGAATCAAATCTCGATGGCTGGGGAAGGAGTAGCGTTCTTTGCCAGAACTTAAATCCCAAACCTTCACCGTACCTGTCTTAGAACCAGAAATCGCCAAATTCCCTTGGTGGGAAACAGCAACGGCTTCTACAGCTTCTTGGTGACCGGTGAGGGTAAAATGTTCCGTACCGTTGGTTAAATCCCAGACTTTCAGGGTTTTGTCCAGAGAACCGGAAATGGCTAGCGTACCATCGCCATTGACGGAAACAGCCTTAACAGAACGTTTGTGACCTTTGAGGGAAAAACGCTGTTTGCCAGTTTCTAAATCCCATACCTTGACCGTCCGATTCCTAGAACCGGAAACAGCGAGGGTGCCATCGCTACTAATAGCTACGGCTTCTACCCAGTTGCCAATCAATGTTGCCAGGGGAATTCCCAGCATAATCGACCAGATGGCCAGAATCGCTAGGGTATCGGCATTGGCAGAAACGGCGAAGTAATGAACCAACGAACAAACGCCGATATAAACACCTAAGGTCCAATAATCCCAAATGCCGCGATGGCCTTTCAGGGAAAAGCGTTCTTTACCGGCACTCAAATCCCACACTTTCAATGTTTTATCCCGGGAACCGGAAACCGCAAGGGTGCCGTCGCTGCTGATATCTAAGGTTTCCACGGAACTGCGGTGACCGGTCAACGTCCGGATTAATCCCACGCCAGGAGGCGTGAGAATTGGCATTAAAGGACGCAACCAAGGTCTGCCTTGCCATTGCTTGGCTTTGGTGAGAAATCTTTGAATTTCTGGGTCGGAAAAACCCATCAAGCGTCCTAGCAATTGTTCTGGTAGCCGTTGGGGGTCGGCAACCAAAATGGGAGCAGAGCGATATAAGGCTTTTTGGATGCGTTTTAAAGTAATGAATTGGCTGCGGCTGTAGTTGGGGTGTTCTTGCAGCAGGGGATGGTCGGCGAGGTCGTAATCTTTAATGAGTGGCAAAACCCCAAATTCTCGATGGCAGACCTTGGCTTCTAAGAACTCAAAGTCTGCTAGCAATCGATAATATCCTATCCAATCGCCGGATTCGGCAAGGTTGTAAGGATACCAACCGAGGAAAGCTCGTTGTTTGTACGGGGGTTTGGTAGCTAGTTTTTTAGCTAGGGTTTGCGGCTGCAATTGGGTCTGCATCATCGATTAACTCTCGTTTCCAGTAGTCTGCAATTCGTCGGTTTACGTCTTGGAAGATTTTCCGATTTTCTTTCAATTCTGTCTTGCTACGCAAAAATTCTAGGAAACTGGTGTGGTAAATACTGAAGCAGGTGGTGCCATCGCTGGGCGATCGCCGCAAATATCCCGCCCAATCTGATAGAATTTTTTCGATTTCGGCTTCGTCTTGTTGGGTCATTTCGGCAAGGGTTTCGCAGGGAAGCGGTTCGCCGATGGCAACAAAGGTATACAAGGTGATGACAGCGTTTTGTGCGGGATCGTGTTCCATACCCATACGCACCCACTGCTGCTGGTAATATTGTTGCAAGCCTTCTGGCAAACCTTCCAAGTTTAAGTTGTCGTAGTTGCCAGCGGCGATTTCCGGGAGAACGTAGCGTAGGTAAATAAAGTTGTTTTCGCTTTTTTGGGCTAAGTTTTCGATAAACTGGGATTCGGTGAGGTTTCTTTCTTGCAGCCAACCTTGCAAGGGTTCCGCACAATCCGGGTCTTCGTGCAGCATCATGCGGATGTACTCGACTACATCCTTGTGATTGTATGGTGCATATTTGTCGGAGGTTAGGTCCAAGCTGACTTTGGGAACCCCTGGGGAAACGGTGAGCTGTTCTTTGCCGGTGGCGTAGGGTCGCCGGGTCAGCAGGAAATAAATGCCTTGGGGAAGGTTGGCGGGAAGGTGCAGCAGGTTGCTTTCCGCGTCTTGTTGGGAAACTTCATCTAGACCATCGACGACGATGGTTAGCCGTTCTCCTTTGCGTAGCCGGCGGCTGGCTTGTTCTAGGAGGGTAGGTAGGTTGGCGTTGGCGGCATTGGCAAGTTGGAAACGTCGAATGAGCTGTTGGCGCAGGCTTGGTAGGAAAAGTTCCGGTCGATTGCGACCTTCCGCCATGACGTTGAAGTAGCAGGGAGACCCGTGGCGGCGTACGTATTCTGCCGCGATCGCGCTTTTGCCAACGCCGGGTTCGCCGATAATGGTAAAGTAGCCGCGATTGTGTTTGCGAATGAATTTATCAAACTGCTTGAAGACAAACTGACGGCCGCAGAATCGTTTGGTTTTTTCTTCGATTAAGGCTCGGAATTCGTCGGGATAGGTATTTTGGCTGTTTTCGTCAGGTTCGACGATTAAGTCGTTTGGTTCCAGGTCTACAGCTTTGGCAAGGTTTTCTACGATCCACTTTTGGATACCTTCGGTTGATTTTTGGTTTTCCAGAAATTGCTTCACGTCGTCTAGGGAAACGTTGGCGTGTTGGGCAAGTTGTTGTTGGTTGAACCCTTTAGCGAGTAGAGCTTGCTGGAGTTTTTCTCTAGCTTCTGGTGTCGGTTGGACAATACTCATAATTAGATATTCCCAGCAAAATGGCGATTGTGCCGACTATTTCTATAGTACCGATTATTTCTATATCTATATTAGCGATTCTGGCAGTCGGCGTAAAAACCCGATCGGCAGGGATCGATTGGGTTTTCTCGACTCGATCGATTTTGGTTTTTTTCGATAGGGAAATTTAAACCGATTTTTTATTTATATATAGTTTTATAATGAAATAAGGCTTGATTTTGCTGGTTCGATTCGATGGTTCAAAAAATACTTATTACCATCATTTTTAAGGTAAAACAAGTTTTTGGATTCCACGCATGGCTGAGCTATCAAATGGGTGGTAAAATTTCTCGTCAAACCATGAAAGTAAGAAAGCGAGCAAAAAATTTTTTATGAATGGGAGCAAGCTGATGCGATCGCTTTTTTGCTCGGAAATTAAATTTCTCTCAAGCCAGAAGCAGAAAAGGAGATGTTCGGACTAGGTTTGCAAGATACAAATTTTGAGTTTGACAGCCATGTGGTGGCGGCCAAATAATGTGTTAGGATTGGCTGTGAGATTGTCGGCAAAAGCGATTGTAGGAGGCGATCGCTTGAATTTTACGTACGTAATTTGGGAGGAAAAGACATGACATTACGTCAAGGCCAAACGCACAACCAAACTCGATTGCTGCTGGTATTGTGGGAAATGGGAGCGCATAAAGAACCAGTCAAAAAAGGGGATTTGACCAAGCGAGTTGCTAAAAAAAGAGAAAAAGCGAGTGATTATAAAGAAATCTTTGATGGTTTGGAACAAGCTGGAGCGATCGCTTTCTCTGGCAGAAATTTAGTTTCTCTCAATCCGGAAAAGGGAATTCCCATGTTGCAGCAAGGTTTGCAGGATGCTGATTTTCATTTTGATGGCAATGTGGTAGCAGCGAGAACGGCCAATGCTTTGTTACATTGGATTCGCAACATGGATGGTGCTGCTGCCAACTCTCCCCAGCCAATTTCCTCTTATAATGAGTTTGTCAAAGAGGCTTTGGAGACCTACGATCGCTTAAATCGCGATTATAATTTGGAGGATTTGGTACCAATCTATCGCATTCGCCGGGAAATTGGCGACCGAGTCACGCGATCGCAGTTTAACGACTGGATGCTGGAAATGCAAGCCAACGACCTTTTGCAGCTACAGGGTGGCGGATTGCCTGACAGCGACCCCAGCAAAATCGAAGATTCCATCCACACGGAACTAAGTGGTTTGCGTTGCTACGCCAAAAAACTTGTTTAACCAAAAAATATCAACTAGGCATATTTTTCCTCAATTTTGACTAACAGTTGTGCTTATTGTATTTCAATTTTTTAGAGGCAAGGACAGCCATGTCAGTCACGACAGATTTAGAAACTACCATCCAAAACCACAATCCCTTCGACCGAGAAACCGTTGTTATCAATCGAGACGTTTGGGAGGGAATTTTAGATGTTCCCTCCATCAACAAACACGCTTCCGATGCTGTTTTCCAAGCATTGAAAAAAATCCAGCAAAACCAACGCAATGTTATCGGTATTACCATAACTGCCGACCGCGGATTGGGAAAAAGCCACTTAATCAGCCGCATCCGTCGTACCATTCAATCGGATTTTGACAATACATTATTTGTTTACATGAGCGATTACGAGGATTTAGATTATATTAAATCTGAATTTCGTCGAAATTTAGCATCCAGTTTAAATAAAACGGGTACTGGTGACGTATCCCAATGGCAGGAACTTGCCACTACTTTATACAATCGCGTTACCAATAGAAACCTTCAACCTCAAGAACTGGTTGACAGAGTAGCGAATGCATCTGGCGATCCGTTGCATTTTGTAGAAACCCTGACAGACCGTATTATCGAGATACAGCCAGAAATTGAAGAAGAAAACATTGTTAAAGCGATTATTTGGACGCTTTTTCCGCTTCAGTATAGTAAGGCTGCTATTAGCTGGTTATCTGGAAAAAGTATTTCAGCCAGCAAATCCCGAAAACTAGATTTACCAGAAGCTTCGGAATCCGATTCCCACTCCGGTTCTTTTGAGTTTACTTGCCAGCTTTTAAATTTAATCAGCGATTATTATTCTCTGGTTATTTGCTTTGACGATTTGGATAAAACCAACAACAATCAAAGCGGTTATACCACCGCTCAAGTTGTTGCCAACTTAGCCAAGGATTTGTACAACCAGATCGAACAAGGAGTTATAGTAACAACTCTTTACGAAAATATATGGAAGCATGAAGTCATGCAATTGCCACAATCAGAAGCAATTGTAGAGCGAATTGGCGAATACGTTTATTCCCTGCAATATCTCGATGGAGACAATATTATCGATCTGGTAGCTACGCATCTGGAGAAATTCTACAAACCAAAAGGTTTGGCACCTCCCCATCAAGTTTATCCTTTTGAAGAATCAAAACTTAGAGCGTTGGGAAGAGAAAAACCAACGGCTCGTCGGGTTTTGCAGTGGTGTCAAAACAACTGGCCTCAAAATACAGGAAACGATACAGAAGTTCCCCCTATAGAAAAAATTTTTGAAGATACCAAAGCATCCATCGACCAAGAAGAACTTCTAGAAGAAGAAGAAAAAATTGCCAATTCCCTGCACTTTGGTTTTGAGAGATTGTATGGAAAAACTTTAGAAGGCGTGCATGTCCAGCAAGTCGAACCGACTTCCTCGCGAGAAAAATATCTGGATTTGAAAGTTGTAGGAAACGACCTGCAAGGAAATGATGTGGTTATTGGCGTTGCGGTATTGCAGGCATCGAATAGCAATAGCGTTGCGGCTGGGTTGTCGCGTTTGGCTAGTTATCAAAAATATGGGTTGACGCGCGGCTGTATCGTTCGTTCCAAAACCATATCGAAGACGGCAAAAAAGGCGCAAAATAATTTACACAAACTATTAAACGAAAAAGGTGGGGAGTGGGTCAATCTAAAACGAGAAGAAGTTCTGCCTTTGGTTGCTATTCGAGAAGTGTACAAAAGCAGGCAAGACTACGAACTGGAAGAGCAACAAGTCTTTGATTTTATCGAACAAAGTCAACTAGCGGAAAGCAATGACTTGCTTTTAGAGATTTTGAGCGATCCTTCTGGGGAAATTCCCGAAGATACTCAAAATGAAGATGAGGACTTTGAAGAAGAGGTAACGCCACCTTCCCCCACCAACAAGACAGAAAGAATATCTTCTAGCGAACAAGTTACCGGGAGAAAAATTGTTGCCTATCATTTTCAAGGCAACCGATACGAAGCCAAAACTTGGAAAGATTTTCTCATACAACTGGCTAGCCTGCTGCACGAACAACACCCGCAAGAATTTGAAAGAGTTTTGGATATAACTGGCAGAAAGCGACTGTATTTCAGCCACGACCCGAAATTTTTGTGGTCGTCAACGCTCATTCCGGGAACGGATATCTATCTAGAAACCCACCTAAACGCCAGTTCCATCGTCAAGCTTGGCTACCAACTTATCGACCAGTTCGACTATCCTCAACAGGCGCTGGAAATTGAAGTAGCCAACCAGTAATTTGATACACTAGCAAGAAATGTTGTTGACGCTCCAACCGTACGTAAAGTGTCTATTTCCGTTGCCATGAGTTTACCAGCGCCAGATGTGGAAGCCTTAATCCAAGGCAGAACCATCGTGGCGTTGCCGCGTATTTTCATCAATCCTGGCAGACAATTTGCTCTGTATCCCAGCGATCCGGCGGATAATCCTCTCCCTCTATCGCCGTCGCAATACTACCGACCTAGCTTTCTACCAACGGCACGCACAGCACTTGCAGCTTTGAACTCGCAAACTGCAACCATTCGTGCCTGGGCCTTTTGCCAACGCTGCGAAGTTCTTGATGAGAGGGAGTCGCCAGCCACCCTATCTCAGCTTACCATCTGGACTCAATCTGGTTGGGAAGCTTTGCGCAAGGAACGGGGCCATATTTTTCTTGCCTACCTGCGGGTTTATCGGATCGATCCTCCCATTCAAATTCCCACCACCAGCGAACCCAGGTTCTTTTCCCTATCGACACCTGTTGCCGACAATACTGAAAACCCAGCTCTTGGCGATGCTGTCTTCGAACAGCGTTCCCAGCAATTGCAGCGGCGAGAACCTCCCCAACATCCGGAACTGGAAGCTTTGTTTGGGGAAATGGATGCTTTGAGCGATGTCTATTTTGCAGCTAGAGAACTCAAGGAAGATGTCGCTGAGTTTTTGAAATGGGGAGATGTTCGCCGAACTCCTCGCCTCGACCCGGATATGGCATGGATTCAGAAGATTGCCGAAACGGGGTATTCTGAAGAGGGGAACCAGTTTGAAAGGCTGGTTCGTAAAAGCTTTATTAAATTAAGTTTTAGCAACGATAACCAAAATCCCAAAGCCAGCCTCGATCCGGAAGGTACAGGTGGTGCTGGTGGTCTCGATTTATACTGCAAGCATCCCTTTCCCGTGGTAGGCGAGTGCAAAGCCAGCAAAAATGAAAACGTTCCCAATAAAGTAACGGGTCAGTTGGTTCACTTGGGTCATACCATTTTGGGACCGGAAACCTACGAAGGTTGTGTCAAGCTTATTTTGGCGGCTGGCAGACTAACCACAGATGCCGAACAGGCAGCGCAAAATAATCGGATGAACGTTATGCGACCAGAAACTTTGCAGAAATTGCTCGAACTAAAAGCGCAACATCCAGGCGCTATCGATTTGTGGGAACTCAAGCCTTGTTTGGAACAAGAACCTTTTGGGGAAGATGCCGATGCCAAAATTAATCGCTACATCGATGGTGTCTACGAATCCTTGCAACAGCGCGCGCATATCGTACGCACGTTAAAAGCTTACCTGGAAAAAGCCCAAGAAGATAGTATTGGGGTAGAACAGTTGTATTCTGTTTATATTATGGATCCGGATTCGCCATCTGCCAGCCACCTCAGCAAGGAACAACTCCAAGAACAGCTCTATCAAAATTTGATCGAACTTTCTTCGCCGTTGGCTGGTAATTTAGGTCGTATTCCCGGAGATGATTGGAAAAGCGATCGCTTTTATTTCCTGCGATATTTGCAAGTAGAATCCCCATCCCCTATATAATTTCGCCGTTGCCTACATTTTTCTGCCAAGTTCGTTGATGTCATCCCAAGACTTGGAAATATTTCTTTGCATAATTTCTTGGCAGCGTTGCTGGTAAAATAAAGCTGCGCGATCGCTGGGGTTGATGGTAGAAACGTTTTGAAACCTAGACAACGCCTCTTGATAGTTTTGCTGTTCGTATAAATTCACGCCATTTTCAAATTCTTGGTAGGTGTCTTGCTTGAGGCGTTGTTGTTCTTCCGTATCGGTGTGGTAAATTTCAAAGACTGGTACTTTTTGGGTTTTGCCTTTTAGCTGGATTCTGCCTAAAAATCGGTGTTTGTAGTTTTCTGGATGGGGAAGTTGGGAGAGGGTTTCCCCGCTAACCACAATTTTGGCACCGTATAATTTGGATAGGCTTTCCAAACGGGAAGCCAAATTTACCGCATCGGCAATGGCGGTACTTTCCATGCGTTCCGATTCCCCCACCGTTCCCAACATCAACAATCCTGTATGCAAGCCAATGCCAATGGCTATGTCTGCTTGGTTCTTTTGCTTTCTATCTTGATTGTATTGGGTGACTTCTTGCTGCATGGCGATCGCAGCTTGGACCGCATCTTCGGCATTTTGGGGGAATAATGCCATAATAGCATCGCCGATGTATTTGTCAATAAACCCGCAGCGATCGCGTATAATCGGACCCATCCGGGATAAATACTCGTTGATAAAATCAAAGTTCTCTTTCGGTGTCATCGCCTCCGACATCGTCGTAAAGGAACGAATATCGGAAAACAATACCGTCATTTCTTTTTGAACTTGGTCGCCAAGTTTGACATCGAGGATGCTTTCTTTACTGAGAAATTGCAGAAACTCGTAGGGAACAAAACGACTGTAGGCTTGGTTAATTTTTGCCAGTTGCAAGTGGGTGCGAATCCTGGCAATTAACTCGCTTTTGGAAACCGGTTTCACCAAATAATCGTTGGCGCCAACGCTAAATCCTTCTACCAAATCGTGTACTTGATTTTTTGCCGTTAGCATCACAATCGGCAACTCGCTAGCCGAAAAATGTTCGCGAATATGCTGGCAAACTTCGTATCCAGTCATATGCGGCATCATAATATCCAACAATACCAAATCGGGTTTCAATCCCTGTTCGATTTCTTCCAAAGCATCGATGCCGCTGGATTTGGGAATCACCGAATAATTATGCATGACCAGATTGTTAATAATGACTTGTAAATTGACCAGTTCGTCGTCCACAATTAAAATAGTGAAACTATGGACTTTGGCAGCAAACAATTCTGGTTCTTGTTGGTTGGAATTATAAATTTCATCCACCAAAAGTGTAGATTCGACCAACTGCCGTACCCGGGAAATGGTAATTTGAGATCCCCCCATATTGAGAGAAGACACAGAAGAAGTTTCTGCGGGGTTTTCTGCTTGCCAAATCGGTAAAGAAAAGGTAAACTTAGAGCCGACATTGGGGGTGGATTCTAACCAAATATTACCATCGTGTAGTTCTACCAATTGTTTTGCGATCGCCAATCCCAATCCCGTACCGCCGTATTCCCTAGATGTCGATCCGTCTGCCTGTTCAAAATAGTTAAAAATGCATTTTTGTTTTTCAACAGGAATGCCAATTCCCGTATCGGAAACGGAAATTTCTAACATCGGCGATTGGGGATTGGTTTCGTTGCGTTTGGCTGTTATTTCCACCTGACCGCGTTCGGTAAATTTAATAGCATTGCCGATGAGATTTTGTAAAATTTGCTGTACGCGATTTTCGTCGGCGGCTGCTGGTGGTAAGGAAGCATCGATTTGATTCAGTAACTTAATCTCTTTTTTTCCCACCAAAGGTTTGCTGGTGGTGATAACAATATCGGTAATTTCGCGAATGCCAACGGGTTTGATATGCAGTTGCAGGTTTTGATGTTTTAATTTGGAAAAATCTAAAATATCGTTAACTAAGTTGGCCAAACGAATGCCGCTAGAAACGATTAGGGATAGCTGTTTTTTTTGAGATTCGGTAATTTGACCGGCAGCGCCTTCTATAACAGATTCGGCAATGCCAATAATGCCGTTGAGAGGCGTACGAAGTTCGTGGGAAGTGTTAGCTAAAAATTCATCTTTGAGTTGGTTGAGGCGTTCTAGTTCTTGATTTTTTTGTTGCAATTCATGGGAATATGCTTGCAAGCGATTGCGTGCTTGACGAAACTGCTGTTCGATGATAACTCCTAGGATACCTAAAAATAAAAACATGCCCCAGTAGTAGTGGGGATGGACGCCAGCATAGACCAAATCCGGTTCTTGAGAAATATCCCAAATGGCAAACAAGGAAAAAACGATCGAACCACCGGTAAAAATTTGCGCGTTACGATCGCCTTTGACAGCATGTTCTCCCCCTACTAACATGGCTGTACTCAAGCTTACCAAAGTCAAAATGTTAAACGTTGCAATCCGAACAATACGTGGTAAAATACCAGTAGCCGCGACGACAAACGCGATCGCTACATACCCTAAATGAATTTGCCACAAACGTCGGATAATTCGTTTTCTCCCATAGCCAAAAATTTGCTCGAAAAATATCAAAAAGGCCACGGGAATTAAATAAAAAGCAAAGAAAGAAATCAGGGCAATGGTTCTGGGAGCGTTGAACGGTAGAAAAATGATTTGGGTGCGGGTAATGGCATGAATGCCAACCAGAAGGCATAAGCAACCAAAGGAGCGAAATAAAAATTGTTCCGACTGCCAAAAAGATAAAATAATGGCAAAATCACCAACGCAGGCAAACAAAAATCCCAACGAAAGCAATCCCCAATCTCGAACCAATACATTTTTCAGCAATTGGCGGTAGGAACCTACATAAACACGACCCAACCCTTCAACGGCTAATTGATTTTCAGTATTGAGCTTTAAATATAAAGTTGTGTCCTTGGTAATGGTATCTATCGTGATTATTGACCAATAATTATTAATGTGAATATCGAATATTCTGGATTCGCGGCTAAATTGATGTCTTAATTCTTGGTTGATATAAATCGCTTGTAAATCGGGAATGTTACTAACATCAAGGCTGGGGTGTTTCCAATTTCCTTGTGGTAAAGGCGATCGCAACCACAAAGTTTCTTTTCCCTTTGACTTTTTAATTTTTTTCTCTTTTGGAAGAATTTTTTGCCAGTCGTTTTCCGTTGCTTCTACAAAAGATTCCCCCCAATAATATTCCCATCCCTGATTCATTTTGACATCATCGACCGTAGTGGTCGTAGGTGTTTGTGCGCTTGCTATCCCCCACCACAACACGACAAGCAATCCTGCTAGAAATAGCAAGGTATAAAAGATGCACGCCGGAAACAAACGCCGAATTGACATAAAAAATAGGTTTCAAATAGATTTACGTATATACTACACAATCGCACCTTCCAACTCGGATGGATGCAAGTTTTGGTGAAGGATTTCTCCATCTTGGAACCAAACAATGCGCTTGCTATGACGCGCCACCTCGGCTTCGTGGGTAACCATAATGACGGTGATGCCGCTGTCGTTGAGTTCGCCAAAGAGGTTAATAATTTCTTCCGTCGTTTGAGAATCCAAGGCACCTGTGGGTTCGTCAGCCAGCAAAATATCGGGTTTGTTGACAATAGCACGAGCAATTGCCACTCGCTGCTGCTGACCCCCCGATAGCTGGCTGGGTTTGTTGTGGATGCGATTTCCCAGTCCTACCCTTTGAAGCACTTCCTGCGCTCGTTGTTCCCGTTCTTTTTTGGGGGTACTGGCGTAAACCATGGGTAGCATGACGTTTTCCATGGCACTGAAGTGAGGAAGTAAGTGAAACTGTTGAAACACAAAACCAATTTTGCGGTTGCGAATCTGTGCTAATTCGGCTTCGGGAACTTGGGAAACATCCAGTCGATCCAAGTAATAGCGACCGTGACTGGGTCGATCCAGGCAACCAACGATATTCATCAGGGTTGATTTGCCAGAACCGGAAGCTCCCATAATGGCGCAGTATTCTCCTTTTTGGATTTCTAGGGTTACATCCGACAAGGCGCGAACTTCAGTGTTGCCGCTGCCGTAAATTTTATAGATGTTTTCTAAGTATACCAATGTGTTTTCCGACATTGGTTGGTTGGCTGGTTGGGTGGTTTCGGGATACGGCGGTGGTTTCATATTATTTCCTAAAAGTTTTGCCATAGAACGAACGTGAAATGTCTCCTTTTTAAGGAGGGGTGGAGAGGGATCCAGAATCGCTACCTGTCAGAAATTAGATCGCGAGTACCTTGACGTTCCACTCGATCGAACCTTCCTACTGCAATCTTAGACAATTTTAGGAAGTTTGCCATAAAGATTGACAGTAGATTCAATAAAACATCGTTTGGCTCTTTTTTAGCGATCGCAATAAGTCCTCATTTGATTGTCTAAAAAAAAGCGATCGCATTTTCTGTCGCCGTTTTTTCTCCTATGCAACATTTCAAATCGCATGTCAAAATTCATGCCATCCATCTTCCGTTTGCCATGCCAAAAGTTCCGTAGCCGAACGCGCATCTAGAGGTTTGGAAAAATAATAACCTTGACCAACTTGGCAATTATTTTCTCGCAAAAAATTAATGTGGTTTTCCGTTTCGATGCCTTCCGCGATCGCTTTTATATGTAAATTCCATGCCAAATTGACAATAGCTTTCACAATTTCTTGATTGTGGGGGTCGATGTGATGGCTTTTCCCCAAAAAGGAGCGGTCAATTTTTAACACGTCAATGGGAAAACGATGTAAATAACTCAAAGAAGAATATCCCGTACCAAAATCATCGAGACAAATGGGAATCTTCCTAGCTTGCAACTGTTTTAAAATCTCGGTTGCTACCCCATAATTTTCAATTAAAACGCTTTCTGTAATTTCCACTTTCAATCGACCATCGGCTAGGGAAAACTCATCTAACAAGCTGCTTAAATTCTTTACCAAGCTGGAATTGGCAAAATGTTTTCCCGAAACATTCACCGACACATACAAATTTTGCAAATGGGGGAACTGATTTTGCCAACACTGCAACTGCTGGCAAGCTTGCCGCCATACCCAGGCATCAATGTCAAGAATCAATCCCGTATCTTCGGCAATGGGAACAAAGTCTACTGGCGAGATAAAGCCTTGTTGCGCGTGATACCACCGAACCAATGCTTCAAATCCCAGCACTTGCTGCGTCTGCAAGCAAACAATGGGTTGGTAATACAACCGCAATTCCTGACGTTCGATGGCGCGCCTGAGGTCGTTTTCCAGCTGCATTTGCTGCAAAGCAACCTCGTGCATAGAAGTTTCAAATAAGGCATAAGGTAATTTATGTTTTTTGGCGCGATACATGGCATTGTCAGCATCCCGCAGCAGTTCTTCTGGATGTTGGTATCCAGGCAACCCCATAGCAATCCCAACACTGGTGCTAATGGCAACTTCGTGACCTTCCAGAAAGGTTGGGGTTCGCAAAGCCTGATGGATTCGGTTAACAATCTCTAAAATATCGTTGAGATCGCCGATATTTTCTAAGAGAAGAATAAACTCATCGCCACCCAATCGCGCTACTGTATCTGTTTCTCGCAAACAGGAAATTAGCCTTTTTGCTACGGTTTGCAACAAGCGATCGCCAGTCTTATGACCCAAACTGTCGTTGATGGCTTTGAAGCGGTTTAAATCTAAAAACAATACGGCAAACTGGTGATGATTCCCATCGCTGGTTTTGTAGTTTTCCCGCGCCAAACGTTGCAAAGCATGGTGCAGGCGATCCATGAGCAAGGTGCGATTTGGTAACCCAGTCAAGGCATCGTGCAAGGCGTCGTAACGCAACTGTGCGGCGATTTCTTGCCGCTGTTCCAGTTCGGTTTGTGCTTGCTGGTAAAGTTCCGACTGTTGAATCGCGATCGCCAGTTGGTCGGCAATTTGTTCGATCAGCAGTTTGTCATCTTCGCTCCAATGACGCACTCGGTCGCATTGGTGAACGCCTAAAATCCCTTTGACTTTCCCTTCATACCGAATCGCCACCGCCAGCAGCGATCGCAGTTGCAACTCTTCTACGATTCGAGCAATAGTATCTGGTAGGGTAATCGCACTTGTATCGTCAATGGCTACAGCATGTTTTTGGGATAGCACTTGTTCGGCATAGGGATTATTGCGAATGGGAATTTCTGGCTGCAGGTCTATGGTTACCCCTTCTGCCGTTGCTACGCTTGTATAGGTAAAGAATTCATCGGTTTCGTCGCACAAAGAAATCGTGGTATAGCTGGCTTGAAAGGCTTGCAACATTTCCTCGGTAGTGGGTTGCAACATTTGCTCCAAATCCAAGCTGTTGCGAATGGCAGTGACAATGCGGTTGAGCAATTTTTCCCGCTGTGCTTGGTATGCCGTACGTTCTAGAAGCTGACTTTGCTGAATCGCGATCGAAACTTGCGTCGTTAGCTGCATCACCAGTTCCACTTCCCACCAGTGCCACTGGCGGAGAGATTGACACTGATGCACGCACAGCAATCCCCACAAACGTCCTTCGCAAAGAATTGGCACCACCAAATTGGCACGAATATCAAAACTTTCCAGCAGTTCGATATGGCACTGGCTTAAATTGGCATTGTAAATGTCAGCAATTTCACAGGTGTATCCCCTTTGATATCGCTCTATTAAATCTTTCTCAAAAGAAGGATCGCACACTTTCCGACCTATCGCTGCCGACCAAGGTTCTACAACCGATTCAAAAATAATTTCACCACCAGTATCGTCGTAGAAGCGATAAATCATGGCGCGATCGGCTTGCAGGATGTTACGCACCTGGGTAACAGTTGTGTTTAGAATTTCGTTGATGTCAAGGGTTTGGCGGATTTGTTCGGAAATGGTGCGTTGCAACCGTTCTTGTTGTGCCTGCCGTTGCAAAGTTTGCTGTACCTGTTTTAGTTGGGTTACATCCCGAGTAACTACCAACAGCGACTGTACGGATCCGTCTGCGGCTATTTCCGGTACAATACGCGAATAAAAAGCAATATTCCCTTGCGAGTGGGGAAATTCGTATTCTAAGGTTTGTTCTTGTTGGGTGGCGATCGCGCGACGCAAGCTGGGATACCAAGTTTGGATGAATTCTTCCGATCCCCCCAACTCCGGAAGGGTTTTCCCCAAACAATCTGCGGCGGGAATCCCCATAAATTCAGCCATTTTAGGGTTGAGGTACAAATAGCGAAATTCCCGGTCTAACCGCAAAATACAGTCGGGGGAGTTTTCTGCTAAAGCACGAAATTCTTGTTCGCGTTTTTGCAAAGCTCGTTGCGCCAAGACATTTTCCGTCACTTCTGTAGCGATCGAACCGAATAAGTAGGGAAATTCATCTTCGTTAAAAATCGGAAATAGAATCGACTTAAAAAAGCGTTCTTCCCCATTGACCCATATTTTGTCTTCAACAGTAATTGGTTTTTGCGTTTCCACCAAATGTTGTATCCGCGACATAAACAGATCGACCAATTCCGCTGGCAAAAAATCCTGAAAAGGCCGACCTTGGATTTCCGCTTCTGAGGATTTGCCTAACAAGCGTACGGTTTCTTGATTGACCCGTTGGTAATACCCGTTGCTATCGAATATATTGAGCGGCGTAGGGCAATAATCCAACAACGCTTGTAGCTGTTGGTTGACTTGTCGCAGGGAAGCTTCGGTGCGTTTGCGCTCGGTGATATCAAAAAAGACGCCATCTAAAAAAAGTAGTTTACCGCTATTGTCCCAAAACCCCTGTCCTTTCTCGTATACCCAACATTCCCGGCCATCGGCTGCCAAAAGGCGATATTCTAGTAGGTAAGACTGTTGTTTTTGAATGGCAGTGGCAATTTTATTTCTAACTTTCTGGCGGTCATCGGGGTGGATAATGCTAACAAAACTGCGAACTTGATTGTTGTAAAAGTCGGAAGCTGGATATCCCGAAATCGATTGAATTTCTTCGCTTAAAAACAGCATTGTCCAATATTCATCGAACAAGCAGCGATAGGCCACGCCGGGAATATTTTCTAATAAAGTACGGTAGCGGGTTTCGCTTTCTATTAACGCGAATTCTATCTGCTTGCGATCGCTAATATCGAGCACCAACGTATCCCAAACTGTATCGCCGTTGCTTTGCCGTTTCGGTCTGCCAGCTCCATACAACCATTTGCACCGACCGGAAGGTGTCACAATTCGCCACTCCCAAAACCAAGGTTCCAACGTACGCGCGGAAGCCATGACTGATTGTTTCATGGTCTCCAGGTCTTCCGGATGCACCAAATTCCACAGCACGGCGGCACTTTCCTGCACTCGTTCGGCATCTACTTCCCATAACTCTTCACAGCCAGGACTCATGTAAATCACGCGATCGCTACCGTCGGCATGCAGAATGTAGCGAAAAATGGCACCGGGAAGGTTGGCGGCTATATTTTTCCACCGTTCTTCGCTTTCTCGCAAAGCTGTTTCCATGGCATGGCGATCGCTAATATCGGCAATAGCGGCTAAAGAACCGGCGTAATTTCCTTCTTCATCGAAAATAGGATTGGTAGAAACCAATGCCCACAATTCGGAACCATCTCGGCAAAGAAATTTAAATTCAAATTTTTCAGCAATTCCCTGACGGCGGCGTTTGATTTTATCTTGGGCAACTGCTTGCCATTGTTCGTCCATAAAATTAAATAAGGATCTGCCCAGCATTTCATCAACGCTGTATCCCAACATGGCCGCCATGGTTGCGTTAACAAATGTGGTGTTGCTGTCGGCATCAAGCTGCCAAATGCCTTCGATTGTGGTTTCTACAATGCGGCGATAGCTAGCTTCTCGTTGTTGCAATGCCGCTTCTATTGCTTTGCGATCGCTGATATCCTGTTGGACAGCAATAAAATGGGTAATGTCGCCGCTATGGGAACGTACCGGCGTAATGGTCATTTCTTCGGTGTAGTAGCTGCCATCTTTACGTCGGTTAATCAGTTCTCCCTGCCATACTTCACCGGCTAAAATGGTTTGCCACAGATGTTGGTAAAAAGTCCGGTCTTGTTTGCCGGATTTCACCAATTCGCTCATGCTTTTGCCCGTGGCAGCCTCACTGCTGTACCCCGTGAGATTGGTAAAGCCTTGGTTGACCCATTCCACAATTCCCTGGCGATCGGTGATAATGATGCTATTGGCACAAGATTCCAAAGCGATACTCTGGATGCGCAGCTTTTCTTCTACCTTCTCCAGTAAGGAGGAGTCGGGTGGCAGGGAATGGGAAGTATTTTTCGTAGTTTCGCGGAAAATCCATAGGTAGCAACCAGGAGAAAAATCTGTTCTCACTGCAAGTTGCACGGTTTTTGATGAACCATTGGCATGGAAAATGGCAAATGTTGTCGTAATTTCGGCTTTTGTAGCTAATTGTTGGAGAATTTCGCGATATTCTTCTGGATTTGCTGCTAAATCGTTTATTTTTGTTCCTAGCAAATCCGATTCCGTTTTTCCGAAAAAATTGCTGGCAGCTGGGTTAACTTTGAGACATTCTCCTTGTTCGTCGGTTACGATCGCCGCATCAAATATGGTTTCTAATAAAATTTGTAAAGAATGATTGTGCGGCAAAACTCGTTCGCGATCGCTACTTCCAACACCATCCATCTTCGGTGGCAATGGTTCGGAAGAACCGTTGCAGAACCAGTTGTTTGTCGATTCGGAATCATATTGAGGCAACTCCATAAATTAAAATTTGACAATAGAAAATCGACATTGCTGTACGAGATAACGAAAAAAGAATGCTGGGGAGAGCATTGACCCCCTGCTCAGCGCGATCGCACGTGACGAGCGGGATGGTTTTCCCCGCTATTGCTTATCCTCATATTTTAATTATATTTTCCCAACAATGCCAAACATGGAGACAGGTCGTTGGTTCGTTCGAGGTTCAAAAAATTTAACCAACGTACGAATAGACTTCTATTTTTCTGGAATAGCGATCGGGAATCTAGCTATAAATCAAGACTATTTATTATTTTGTAATTATCCAGCCCAAAAAATTATGCAATGGCCACGCTCAGACAATTTCACGATTGCACTTTGTTGGGGCTAATTCCAGCAAAATTCTTAAAATTGTTCGCCAACTGTGCAACAATAGATAGGCAATCGTACTCTTGTTCGTCAGAACTTACGTGGGAACCATACAACCAAAACCAAATTCATCTATGAAAGGCAATCGAAGTGTGGCAGCCCGGGAAGGGAATATCGAAGAAATATAGCACGATCCAATCCAATGGAAAATTTGAAATCCATCTAGGAACAAAGGTATCTCTGCCAGCTTCGGGAAACATCGAACTAGATCTGTAAAGATGGATCCAGTTTTCCTATATTTCTCTTTTCCCAAATGCCCACGCGATCGCCTGCATTACCAACAACCGTACTTGTTTAATACTCTGTCATGCAACGTAAGTTTTTATTCCTACTGAGCTTTTTGTTGGGCATATGCGTGTTTCTTGGTGCCAACTTCGGTATCAAAGCCACTGCCCAATTTCGTATTCCCAACATTCCGGATTCAAGAAACATTCCGGGATTGGAAAATTTGCTTAAAGAAAAACCAGCTCTGTCTACCAGCTTGGAAGATGCCCAACAAGCCGTTCCCTTTCTAGACAATTACAATCCCACCGATACCAGACCTTTGAGTATTTTACCGCAAACCCAAACCAACGGATTTAGCGTACCTGGAGGAGATTTTGAATTGTACGCCCAAAGCTATTGTTTGCGCGCCGGTACTCACACGCCTGGTAGCGGTCAAGGATATCTATACGCCCCATTAAAAGGCAAATATGACGATATTATTCGCCACGTTTTGCAGCGTTCCGCCGACCATCCCGAACTTCCCCAACGCGACGTGCAAATGCTGCTGTGGGCCATTATCGCCGAAACCAAAATTAGCGATATGCCTGACGAACGGGTACAAGTTGCCAGAACTTTGCTAACCAATAAAGAGATTAGAAAACTAAATGGTGGGGCATTGGGGCAAATTCCCGATCGCTTGAAACAGCGAGCTTTGGCAGAATTACCTCCTTTAGCCAGTCAAATTTTTCAGGCCAAAGCCACCCTTCGTCGTTTGGCTGTGGATAGCAATAGTACTTTTCAACAAATGGAAGAAGCGGCTGTTTTGCTCGGTACGCCAGAATTGCCAGAAGATAGCCGGGAAGTGCCTTCCGGTCGCTGGTCGTACCACGGCGATGGGTATTTTGTTCGCTATTTTCCTGATGGGTACAAGAAAACTCGCTTGCAAGTATCCGTTCCCAAACCAATGGAAATTCAGCGCGATCGCATGGGGCGAATTACCTCGATTGCCCACGAAAACGGCAACCGCATCGAAATCGCCTACGACGATACAGCCAATTCCCTATCTTTTGACGGCGATCGCCAAGTCAGCGGCTATCCTTTTCGTAGCCTGCGTTTCTACCGCCAGGAAGCCATGGCCCCAGAACGGACCATTGAATACGAACAATCTTGGGAAAACCAAGGTTGGAGCTTGGTAGGGCTTCCCAACGGTGACGGTTCCCCGCAATCCTCCTTGTCAACCTTTACCAACGCTGGCGATCGCTACCAGCAAGCCACCCGCTACCAACAAGAACAGGCCCAAGCCTTTGCCAGCCTCAACTTGGAGAGCGACGAGAAACTCACCAATTTAGCCAACTTGTACCATTTGCAAACCGCCATCCAACAAGCGATCGGACCCAACGCCCCCGACTGGCAGCAAGACCACATGCAACTGTTATTCAAAGCATGGCAATACCAACTTTGCCAATATGCCGGTCAGTGCCGAGCCATGGCTCGCAAGCCTTCCAACCAGCTCTTCGCTGCTAGTCAAATATTCTTCCTCGCTCAAGACAGTTCCGAGGGGGGTACCAACGTAGACCCAGCGGATGGAGCCGGACAACCGGGAAATACAGCTCGCCAGCGTCTGGGGCAATCTTCCCGCCCGCAACCCGACGTTCCTCCGGAAAAACGACCCAAATGCGAGAAAGTACGCCGCGAACTGGAAGGTTTGAAGAGAAACCAACAAGCCTTTGCCAACTCAGATTTGCGGGAGAAAGCTCGTAGAAGCGGCTGGGATGGCTACGAGTACAACGAAGCCGTGAAAGACTTTATCAAAGGTCAACGGGGCATGGGGCCCAACGATGACTTAGAAATTGGAGCCGGTACCAACGCTCAAAACTGCAAAGTCACGATTTCTCCCAACGACCGCCAAGAATGGATAAAAAATGGTTTGCCGGGAGCGATCTACGATGCTTACAAAGCTCACGAAAACGTGCATAAAGACACCTGCGAAGACTACAACCAACGCCCGGGAACCAGCTACGAAGATTTTATGTCGAATCCCGACAATTATGGAGATAACGAAGTAAAGGCCTATCAAGCATCTATTGACAAACTGCAAAATTGGCTAGACCGGGAATGTCGCTAGAGCAATGGGGCTCTATTCACAATTAGGAAAACCACGAATGTCCGTTTGGGATAAAACACCGTAAAATTTGGTAGGGTGGGTATGTCCACCCTACTACTGCCTTGGCATTTTTGTGGTCTAGATGAAACGGATTTGGGATCGAATTGGCCACCAAAGGAATCGGTTTGAAGAAGAGAGAAAATAGCTCTTGTAGAACTGATACTAGTTAGCGAAGCTCCAAAGCAGCTAGGCGATCTTTTAGGACTCTTTTTCCAGCTGTACGCCGGGAATATATTTTTCGATCGCTTCTCCTACTAGCAATCCCAACATGCCAAAACCCAATCCAAATACCATAATGGTTAGTTGTGGGTTGTCGTACCAAGCAATATGCAGATCGATTTGCGTGGCAATCAGCATCACCACCGATGCGATCGCACCCATCACCAAAGCCAAACGCACGCTAGCCGCCGCAAAAGCATATTTTCCAGCTTTGGCTAGCAAGTACGACAAAAAGGGAATCCAAACCGTAGCCACGTAGACAGCATAAAAACAAACAATCAAATCCACAATCGAGTTGCCTTGCAAAGCCACAATCAAGCCCAAACCAGCGTTGGCAATCGAAATAAAGAGTTTGCTGGCATGGGAATCGGAAATTACCTGAAAATCCAACACGGTCTTGGTTTGTACCCGCAACACGTTGCTACCTACACCCAAGGCAGGAACCAGCAACGATAGAATCAGCAATTGACCGCCAACCGTGTCAATGCCACCCCCCAACCAGGATAAAATCCAGGGAATTGTTTCTTTGCCATCCAAACCGTTGGGCAAAACGCCCAAATTCTGAGCAGAAATCACCACGCCAGAAGGCAGCAGCGACAGCAACAACAACCACACAGCTGCTAGCGAACAACCGAAATATAACGTTCGTACGGTTTTTGCCTGTACCAAAAATTGCTGGTATTTCATATCGATAAGTACCAGCAATACACTTGAAAGAAAAATGCCGCTAAACGAAGGCAAGCCAATTTCTTGCAACGATGGTACCAACGCCAAAGGAGCATGAAGGTAATTCCCAACGCCGTCGAGTTTCTGCAAGGCAAACAGCAAAGCCAGCAAATTCAACCCCAAAAGGGTACGAAATAGCCAACTGGCTTTGTTTACTGGCATCCAAGAAATCAGCAATACGGAAGCTGTTAAACCCACCATACTGGGAAATATGGAAAATCCCAGAACTTTAAGCAAAAATGCTCCAGCAATAATTTGTACGGCAAAAATGCCAATCAAAGATAGCCAGCAGGTGAATCCCACCAAAATTTCCACCAACTGACCGTAGCGTTTCCCTAATAAAGTCCAAATCGGTTCGATTTCTTGCCAGTAAAATTTGGCTAAAAACAGCAAAATGATGGTACCTACGCCCAAAGAGATGGGATATAGACTTCCAGCCCATCCCCATGTAAGAGCTTTTTCTGCAGTTCCCAAAATAAAACCCAAACCGTAGTGGGCAGATACCAACAATGCGGCTAGTGCAAACGAACCCAGTCTTCTATGTTCTGTATCTGTTTGAATCACAGCCATCCCCCATCAACAGAATCAAAAGAACCAATATTGCTATTTGTTTCAGAATAACGCGCTCTCGGGTATGTAGCTACCGAATTCAAGATTTTATCTGGGATCGAAAAAAAAAGCGCGATCGCAGCGATCGCGTCAAGTAAAATTATATACAATTCAGGAAAGTTGAATGGCTAGTTCGAGCTTTCCCTATGGGTTAACTCGTTTCCGAAGGCGAGCAAATCAAGTCGTAAAGCATGCTGTCGCGAACAAAATTTAAGGCTTTTTGCAAACCAGAACTAACAAAATCAAGTTCTTGGGATACTTCTAGCAATCGCTTGGCATCTAAGTACATATCCGGCGTGGGATATTTTTGTAAAAATTCTAACAGCGAAATTTTTCCATCATCGCTAGCCGATAATACAATTGCTCCCCGTAAAGCCTGAATTTGTGCTTTTCGGGATTTGGGATGAACGACCTCGCCAATATTAAATAAAACAAATTCTCCTAAGGGATGGTTGAGAGAATTGTCTAAAAATTGCAAATCGGCATCAACTTCTTGGGCAAAAACACTCCGCATGGTTTCTTTATCGATATCGGCAACGCGGATAATATCTTGCAAGCCCCTAGAAGCTTCTCCCGTTTCTACTAAAGTAGCAATTTCGCTAATTTGAATGGAACGGTTAATTGCACCATAGGTAATCACCAAACGATCGGAAGCTGTGCTGCGATCGCTGGGAAAAATTGTCAGAGCAATTGTGGTAACAAAAGCCGCGATCGCCAAAACGATAGCACCAATGGTACGCGATATTTTGCGATTTTGCCGATCTTTTTGCCAGTTAAAAAACTGCATAAACGAACTCCTTCGTTGAAGCAAAAACTAATGATGGATGGTAGGTAGAAATATTGAAAATTCTTAAAAACCATCCTCTCTATTTATCGTTCTGGGAAAAAGTGCAAACCGCGACTGCGACTGACAATTTTTTCGGGAATTTTATCCATATTTTCTGGCGATCGCGCTGTTTGTTCGCTGTCGCAAACCAAGGGTTCTAAAAATTGGTCTACAAAAGCAACAATTTCCCGTACGTCTTCAGCAATAAAACGAACATCTTCGTAAACTTTAGCCAATCCCCTACCTTGTACGTAAATCAAACGTTCGGGGAATTTTTCCATAATCTCTAGCATGGACAGCCGACTATCTTCAGCCGCCACCACCAAGGTTTCAGCTAAAGCTTGAATATCGCTTTCTAGATCGCTGCTAATGACTTCTCCAACTTGCCGCAAAACAAATTCACCGATGGAACTGTTTAAAGCTTTTTCTAAAAAGTTCAAATCGATGTTCTCTATTTGTAGCTGCAAGATGGTACGCAAATCGTCTATATCTTGAGAACTCAATTGCAAGCGGTCGGTCAGAACGTCTGGTACATTACCCGTTTCGGCAAATTCCTGCAGTTCTTCTAAAGAAAGCGTTTCTTGCTGCGCTCCATATTGCAATACAATTCCTTCCGAAGCCATTGCTTTTTCCGGAAAAGCAAAAGTACTCGCTAATGCCACCATTGCGATCGCAACAACTTGAGCGCACATCTTTTGCCATCCTTGCTGAAAAAATGTGGCTAGCGATCGCCCTATTGCTTGGCATCTGTAGATAGGTAATAGAAACTTTCTCACCATCAGTCAAAGTCCCCCCTGAAAAACACAATTAAAAATTTTATCATATATCCTCTAAAAAAAGTTTAAAATTCATGTTTTTTGATGTATAACTATTAAATAAGCTCTTTTCAAGAAAAGTTAGGTTTTGTTTTCTTATTTTTGCGTCTTAATTGGCCATGTCGGTTTTAGAAAGCTTCCCCCCAAAAAACGATTGTTCAATTTTTATATTCCTATATTTCGATATTAGCGATCGCTTAAATAAAAAACCATAGAAGAAAAAAAGCTAACATAGGGTAAAATCAAAAAGAAGCTTTC
>CAYZHY010000050.1:0-27384 GCA_964477525.1 uncultured Geitlerinema sp.
TCGCAGGGGAAACAGCGATCGGCAACTTCTCCAAAGTAGTTGAAAGAAGTATATAGCAATTTCAGATTAAATATGAATGGGATTTGGTTTTAATACCATTTCTAGAAAATAACAATCGTCTTAAATTTGTTCAAACCACCCCGGTAGGGGCGCTTCGCCAACCCCTACAAAAATGCCCCCAATCGTTGTTTCTTGCAGGCTTTTAAAGAAATGCTATAAAAATTAAAATAGACTGTAGGGACGATTCGCAAGGACCTCCTACACAATTGCATCGTACACAATCTACTTTCTACAAAAATTTTGTCTCTACCGAAAAAAACTCTACGCACAATTTATAAAAAGAGAAGGACTCAAAGATATAGAAGTCCAAACAATTCGTAAGAAAAATTCCAATAAATAATTGTTTAAATATCTATTTTTGGAAAAAGTACCAACGAGAAATTGTCGTATATCCCACTAAAAAAACAATCTAACAAGGCGAGCATCTGAATCTTTGATTTTGGCAATGACAACGTTTTGAAATATAGCTAAATTTACCTTTTCGAGGAGGATTTGAAACTAATTTTGCACTTTCGGAACTTGTTTTTTGATACAATCGATCTCCTATTATGTAGAATGAGAATGTATGTTACATTTTCATCTTGTTTGCTATTGTCAATACACTATCCCATCACCTAGATTACTAGGGATATTTTTCTTGCCCCAAATCTCGGTTTTCCCCCATTGCTGGTAAAATATCTCCCCACAGGTTAAAATCCAGCCATATCTGGTAGTATCTCTGCAATGGGAAATCCTGCCAGCAGCGAGAACTTTGCCCGTACGATGATAGCCTTTATTTTATCGCTAAAATCGCATTGTGTAAAAGTTAACATAGAGAATAGGGTGCCAATATCGCTTTCACAGAATTCTAGAATGCGAATTGCAAACAAGAGTCCTTTATGAGTGACGTACCTATACTAACAAAAGAAATAGCTATTCTCCTGTTATTGCTCGTAGCCTGTTTGGGAGCTGTTTCCTTCAAACGCTTGAACTTTCCTTATACAGTTGGTCTAGTCATCGTAGGTTTGTTGCTAGGTTTCTTAGATTATACCGGTTCTCCCTTGGAATCTTTGCGAGCTTTAACCCTCTCTCATAACGTTATTTTGTACATTTTTGTACCGCCTCTTATTTTTGAATCAGCACTTAAGCTGGACAACAAACTTCTGCTACAGACCCTGACACCATCGCTTACCCTAGCCGGACCGGGATTGTTAATCGCTACAAGTATCATCGGCTTTTTTCTTTCTTGGGTTACTCCTTTATCATTAGGACAAGCATTGCTGTTTGGTGCTTTAATTTCTGCCACCGACCCGGTTGCCACGATCGCTTTGTTTAAAGAATTGGGCGTTCCCCGACGGCTGACCATGTTTGTCGAAGGGGAAAGTATGCTCAACGACGCCACCGCCATTGTCCTTTTTGACCTGATTCTGGTAGCGATCGCCAACGGAGAATTTGGTGCCGCTACCGTAGAAAAAGCATCTCTAGACATACTCACCACTCTATTTGGTGGCATTGTGGTTGGCGTTGTGGTGGCAACCATCATGCGATGGGCGATCGCGGTAGCTGCTGACGATTATGCCATTCAAACCACCGTTTCTGTCGTTATTGCTTATACAGCCTTTTTAACGGCCGAACACTATCTGGAATTTTCCGGCGTGATTGCCGTTCTCAGCGCCGGTTTGATGGTGGGTCGCTACGGCGAATATCACCTCAAACCAGCAGTTCGGAAATATTTATACGAGTTTTGGGAATACGCTGCTTTTATCGCCAACAGCCTCATCTTTTTGCTGGTGGGTTTGACCACAACCGGATTTCTCGGAAAACTAGACGGTGGCCATCCTACCCTTTGGATTTCCATTGGCTGGGCTATTGCGATCGCTATTATCGTACGGGGAGCGATCGTATTTTCTCTTATTCCCTTGGTGAACTTATTTCAAAAAAGCGCTCCCATTCACTGGCGGTTTCAACTCGTAAGTTTTTGGGGTGGATTGCGAGGTGCGATCGCATTGGCACTGGCACTCAGTTTGAGCAGCGATTTTGCTAACCAAGAACTGATTATCTCCATGACCTTAGGGGTCGTTTTGTTCACCATTTTGGTAGAGGGATCCACCACTAGCCAGTTGGTTCGCTGGTTGGGTCTCGACCGATTATCCATCCGGGAAGAACTAGCGCAATCGCAAGCACGGGTTTTCGCAACAAAAGAGGTCATACAGTTGCTAGGCAAACTGGGAAACCAGCAACGACTGCTGTCGCCATCTATCCTCAACAATTTTAAAAAGGAATACCAACAAGCTTACCAACAAGCCGAAAAGTCGCTGGAAACCTTTTGGGAAAATTTGCGAAAACAACCAATCCAAATGCGCCAGTTGTTTTGGTTGCAAGCGCTGCAAATCGAACACCACGCTTATCGGGAACTGCACGATGAAGGCTTGATTTCTGGATTGGTTTTGAAAAAATTAAGCTTGATGATGAACTGGAAAGGCGATGGCGTTCTTTCCAACCAAATTCCACCGCGCGTCGCCAAAACCAAAATGCTGGAAAATGTGTGGGAGAAATTTCTGTTAAATCGCTTGCTGGTTTGGATTCCCAAACGGTATTGGTTGCAAAAACATCGCCTGCACGAACTGACCATTCGCTACGAATATTATGCCGCGATCGCCTATGTATCGGAAAAAGTCGTGCAAACCATACGTCAATTAGCACGAGAAGAGGCTGTAGACGACACCATTGCTTCCGAATGTATTGATTTTTACCAAAAACATGGCGAAGCTGCTTTTGAATGGATTGAAAGCTTTGTACAAGAACGTCCGGAACTAGCTTTGCCCATGCAACAACAAGTTATAAAACGGGCAGTTTCCCTACGAGAAACAGAAACGATTGAATATTTGGCCAACAAAGGCATTATACCAGAAAGTTCCGTCGATAAAATTCGCCAACAAATTGTTAGCTCTTAAATTTGGGTTTATAGGGTATTGAGCATTTGCTTAACTTCCGAAATAACATCTCGAACGGCAATTCCTTCTTCTGGATAAAAAATTGAATCGGCAGGTAGCTTTTCTAGCAGTTTTAAAGCATTTTCTAGCATTTTTTTGGCACGAACCAAATCGTTTTGTGCTTTGTAAATAGAACCTAAATGTAAATAGGCAGAAATTGATTCTGGTTCAAAATAAATCACCCGTCGAAAAAAAGATTTAGCTACTTCTAAGTTGCCTTTTTCCGCAGCAATTTGAGCTAAAATATGATAGGGTTGGGCAGTATTGGCGTCAATATCTAGAGCGAGCTGGCAGTAATAATTGGCACGATTGTATTCCCCTAGGTTGGCATGAGCTTGGGCAATTAAAGTATGTGCTGAAAGTTTGTAGGTAGGGTCTTCTAGATAAGCCTCAGCTTTGGCGATCGCTTGACGGTAATATCCCTGGCGCAAAAGCTTTTCTGCTTGAGAAAACTGCGTTTCCGTTTGCGATTGAGTAGTTGAAGAAGTAACAAAAGAAGTTTCTCGATTTTGGCGAAGTTTTTGATAGCGCTGGGTGTTTGTTTTTCGAGCGGGAGAATGCCGGGGAACGGAACTGGAAGGGGAAGACGTTCGCTGCCAGCCGACAAAAGGCGCTGTCGTGGGTGGCGGTGGTGGCGTCACTGTGGAAACTGAAGTTTCGCAGCGTTGGTAAGCAACCGATTCGGGAAAAACCCGCACGCGAAAAGGCGACAAATCTTGTCCGTAAAGTTCTGTATGAGCTGTTAGCAAATATCCACCTTCTCGCAACGTTTGGTAAAAATTTTTTAACACCAAACCAATGGAGTCTGGTTTAAAATAAATAAATACATTGCGGCACAAAATTAAATCCATTTGCGAGGTATAGCTGGAAGCATCGCCCAAGCGATCGCGTACCAAATTACCATAACGAAACGTTACCAAATCGCGAATCTTGTTATCGAGCTTCCAACCCAATTTTTGATATTGAAAATAGCGCTTTTGAATCCGTTCGGAGGTGAGTCGAAAGGACCAATCACTATAAATGCCTGTTTTGGCTTTTTGCAAAACATTGTGATTGATATCCGTTCCCAAAATCAGCAAGTCCCAATTATACAAATCCGGTAGCAATTCCCATAGCAAAATAGCCAAAGAATACGCTTCTTCGCCACTAGCACATCCAGCACTCCACAAACGCAAAGAAGGCTTGGCCGTTCCTTGTTGCTGTTGTTGGGCGCGTCGCCAAGCAATCAGCTGTGGTAAAATCTTTTCTCGAAGCAAAGCAAACTGACCGCGATCGCGGAAAAAATAACTTTCTGTATTCGTCAGCAACTGCGCCAACAAATGCCATTCGTTGGTGGCTGGCGAATTATCTTCTGCTGCCAAGGAACTTTCCAACAAAAACTTGTAATAGTCCGATGTAGAATCAAAATTTAAAACCCGCATCCGCTGTTCGATAATCTGCTGTAAAAGCTGTTTGTCTTTGTCGCGAACGTACAACCCCGTACGCTTGGCAATTAATTGAATAAAATCTGGGAGAACTTCCATCATCAATTTTGAATCGTTTGTAAAAATAGCCTATTTTCTGGGAACCTCGATTCGCCGTGGAATTCTATAGAAAATTCATGGCGGTAGGGTCCATTCGAGAATCCCCCTACTGAGAACTCAAGTTCGCGTTGGCTTGGCAACTGCTATAGAACCTTAGATTGGAATTATCTTTTACAATTATCGCAATGTCCGCAACGGAACGACTCTGCCGTATCGGCAAAACCAAATGCTTGCAACAAAAATTGCCAGCGACATTGGCGAGTTACTAAATATTGCTGCATTTGGCGAACTGCCTTATCTTGAGTAGATCGAGCTTTACCAGCTTCCCTATGAATTTGGTAGCGAAACGGGTCTTTCCAGCTTAACCTACCGCTGCTATGTAATAAAGACAGCGCCATGGGAGCCTGACCAAATTGTTTGGCTACTGTATCCACATCTCCGGTTGCTGGAATTTTTTTCGCCAACTGCTGTGCAAAACGGTACTGTTCCCGTTCCCGTTCGGTAAAAAACTGCCGTCTTTGCTTGTCTTCGGGATCCAAAAGTCCGGTTGGTTCGCTAATCAAGGTTAAGGCACTAGCGGGTTTGCCATCCCTGCCGCCGCGACCCACTTCCTGTACGTACTCCGAAAGCAAAGTAGGCGCGTGAAAATGAGCGACCCAACGTACATCAGGTTTGTTAATCCCCATACCAAAAGCTGACGTACAAACCACAAACTGGATTTTTCCTGCAATCCAGTCATTTTCCAAACGCCGCCGCTGTGGTGGGGTCAATCCTGCATGGTACGCTGCTGTCGAAAATCCCAACTGCGACAGCCACTCGGCTAGGCTTTCGCTATCTTTGCGGCTGCGAACGTAGACCAATCCCGAAGCACCCCGATGCTGGCGAATGTAGTTCAGCAGGCGTTGCTTTCTTCCCCGTGGGGTCCAAGCAATTTGAACCTGCAAGTGGAGATTGTCACGATAGGGATTGAGTAAAAATTCCTGGGGATTTTGCAGTTGCAGGACTTGGCGAATGGTGGTTTGTGCTTCGGGGTTGGCGGTGGCGGTAAAAGCTGCGATCGCCATTCGGTGGTTGCTGTTTTTTTGTTGCTGCAAAGCTGGTCGTACGGCCCCCAAACGACGGTATGCCGGACGAAATGTATCCCCCCACTGGACCAAACAATGTGCTTCGTCTAAAATTAAACCATTAATGGGCAAATTTTTTTGGCAAAGTTGCTGCCAAACGGGTTTGCTAAGCAGGGTTTCTGGAGATAGATACAGCAACCGCAATTGGTTTTGTGCTAGCAAAGACAGGGTTTGGCGTTTTTGCCGGGGTGGCAGTTCGCTGTGTAGGGAAGCTGCTGGTAGTTGTTTTTCCCGAAGTTCTTCTACCTGATTTTCCATTAAGGCGACCAAAGGGGATACGACAAGGGTCAATCCGGATTGCAGCAAAGCTGGCAATTGGAAACAAATTGACTTGCCGCCACCGGTAGGCATCACTACCAGCGCATCTTCTCCGATAGCCAAACAGCGAACAATGTCTCCTTGGGGAGGACGAAAATCATCGTATCCCCAAATCTGTTTGAGGGACGATCGCAGTTGCGATAGGTCTGGCTGGTTCATGAGAAAAGCAAGGTTGGTTGGCTTTGTAGGGTGGATTTTTCTATTTTAAAATTTCCTATGGAAATTATTGCCCATCGCGGCTACAGCGCGATCGCACCGGAAAATACTATGGCTGCTTTTACGGCAGCAGTGGCAGCGGCAGCAGATTCGGTGGAGTTGGATGTCCAAATAACCGCAGATGGCGTACCGGTGGCTTTTCACGACCGCTACACCGAACGCATTACCAACATGCCGGGAACGGTTCGGGAAATGAGTTGGCAACAGCTACAATCTCTAGATGCTGGTGCTTGGTTTGACTCGGCGTTTGCTGGTACCACGATTCCCAGTTTGGCAGCAGTGTTGCCGGTGGTGGCGCAAGTTCCGCAGTTTGTGTACCTAGATGTCAAACCTTACTGGGATTGGCGGCAGGAAGAGGTGACCCAGTTGGCAGCGTTGTTGCGAGAAACGGGAATGGAAAAGCGTTGTATTGTTTACTGCGATAATGCCAGTTTTATGCAACGGTGGCGGCAGCTACGGACTCAAACCAAAATTGGTTATATTGTGACCTCGGTGGAAGATTTTTTGTCCCGATTGCCAGCCACAGTCACGACGACGGAGGAAGTGTTGGTCAGCGAGTATCGGGTTTTGCTGGCTAAGCCGGATTTGGTTTCGATGGCTAGAAAACGGGGAATGGATGTTGTGGCTTGGACGGTGGATAGCCGCCGCAATTGGGAAAAATTGGCTGCTATTGGCGTATCGCGGATGGTGACTAATGTTGTTGGAGATTTTGGGGGAGAAAGATGACCGAAGAAATTGTAGAAGCGGCAGAATATGTCTGTCAGGAGACGGTGAATCTTTACGATGGTCCGCAAAGCCTTTCTTTGGCAACGCAAGCGGCTGCCGGTCGCCATTTGCAGGTGTTGGCTGTGGAAACCATGGCCATCGAGGTTCGATTGTGCGAGGATGACTATCCTGGTTGGGTGAAGCGACGGGACTTATCGCTGCTGCAGCCAGCAACGGTTCCTTACCAGCCGATTGTACGATCGCAGGCAGAAATTCAACAACGCTTGCCATCGGTGATTCAATTTGCCAAACAAGCTATGCAGATTCGCAACCAGTATGTTTGGGGAGGAACGGTTCCTCCCAACTACGACTGTTCGGGTTTTATGCAAGCTTGCTTTGCTGCTGCTGGCATTTGGATTCCTAGGGATGCCTACCAACAAGAAGCGTTTGCCGAAACTATTTCCCTATCTGAGTCCCAACCGGGAGATTTGGTTTTTTTTGGCGATCGCGACGGCATCGACCATGTGGGGTTGTATCTAGGAGCAGGATACTACATCCACAGTTCTTCGCCGCAACATGGTAACAATGGTATTGCTATCAATCAACTGAGCAATACTTCAGATGCGGTGGAACAATATTACTACCAACGGTGGCACAGCATAGGTCGGATTCCCCATAGCTACCAGCCGCAGTATCGAACTTCATCACAATCATAAAAAAACCACCTACCGCAAGCGGAGGTGGTTTCAATGGGTTAACTTAAGGTCTTTAAACTTTAAAAAAGTTGGATTTTCAAATTACAAGGAAGAACCAACGCCCATGTAGGAACCCCAAAAGAAAATTCCGACAACGGCGATTACGCCAAGTCCAGCGATCGTAGCAACAAGCCACAGGGGAATTCTACCGTTTTGAAACACAGCCATTACCTCTCAACACTTGATTTGATTAAAACGTTCTTTAAGCCAAAACTAGGTATTTCCTAGCTATTGAAGCCATTTTCCAGCTTATAGAAAAGTGGAAAAAGAGAAGGGGGAGCGATGCGGAAATCGTCCATTCGGACAATTATGGGCGATCGCCGCTCGCTAATAACGAATCTTGCTAAACTTCTACCGCAAAACCAGCTTGCTCGCAAGCAGAAAGCGGCTTTTTTAGTTGAAGAAATAGCTGGAAAATAGGATACCAAGAACGAAGATCAACAACAAGCCCAAGTATAGAGATGTGCGATTTAACTCCACGGGTTGGTTGTTGGGGTTGGGATTGCGCTGTGGCATAGTTCCTCCTATCGTTGAATAAACTGCATGGCGGCGATGGCGCCTAGGAAAAAGACCGTCGGAATCGCTAGGGTATGAACGGCTACCCAGCGAATGGTGAAAATAGGATAGGAAACGGGTTCGTTGACGTTGCGGTTGGTCATGGTGCTATCGCTCCTTTGAAATGTCTACTTTTTGCCCGTAAATTCGTCAATTTGTTCTTTGGCGTCAAAGCGATCGCTAGGAATCGGTAATTCCAAACGTTCTTGGTTGTAATACTCGTCCGGACGTGGTGTTCCAAAAGCGTCGTAAGCCAAGCCAGTGCTAACAAATAACCAACCAGCAATGAACAAAGCCGGAATGGTGATGCTGTGGATAACCCAATAGCGAACGCTGGTAATAATGTCAGAAAATGGACGTTCGCCGGTCGTACCTGCCATAAGAATTTCCTCCTAGAAACGGCAACAACAAGATGACGAAAACTTCAATTTCTATGATATAGAATGAAGGTAATTTTTGACTGTCGAATGGATCCCAATCTGGATAGATGGTTGCCTTGAACTGGTTTGGGCAACAGATTCAGATGCGGCATATTTTAACAGAATGCCTTGCTGACCGATCGCAAATCCTTGCTCGGGGCTAAAGAATTTCACCCGATAAAAATTGGCCGGAATTTCCTCCACATCCTTGTCTTTATACCAATTTTTGCCGCGATCGGGGCTGTACAGCAATTGGGCACTGCCGCCAACAACCCAAATTTCTCGATCGGTGCGGTACGCTAGGTCCAACAATCCCCAACTTGTGGAAAATTCCGGGTACATGGGTTCGGTCCATTCTTCGGGGTTGTCGGCTTGGGTCAGTTGTACTTGACCGCCGCGCGCTAGCAACCACAAATGTCCCTGTGGGTCGTACCCCATATTTTGCAAGCGTCGGGAGGTATTGCGCTGGTGGGATTCCCACTCATCCTGACCGGGTTGCCAAGTGGAATAAAAATTTCCTCGGGAAGAAACTGCTACATATTCTCCTGACGGCGAACGGGAAATATTGCGCATGACCCCTGCCGCATCCTGAACCATAGCTTGCCAATTTTGACCGCCATCTTCCGTGCGATAGATAGCGCCTACAGTGGTAATCATTTCCGCCTGCTGCGGACCCAAGGCTGCAATACTACGCGGTTCGCCGGGGAGCTGTTCGCTAATGGTAAGGCGAGACCAAGTTTCGCCCCTATCTTCGGTATGTAAGATGACTGAGGGTTCGCCCACAATCCAACCTTCGTCACCAGCAAAACTAACCGAAGACAAGCGTACCTGTTCGCGATTGGGTAACTCCAGTGTTTGCTCTTGCCAAGTTTCACCGCCATCTTCGGTTTTGAGGATGGTGGCTTCGCTGCCTACCAGCCAACCTTGCTGGAGGTCGTCAGCAAACGTGATATCGAGCAACTTGCTTTCTGTGGGTACTTCGATAACTTTCCAGGGATTTTCTTCTAAAGAGGGAACGTAACCGCAACCAGCGATGGCCAACAGAAGTACGCCAAGTGTTAAAAGTTGTTTCCAACCTCGTACGATGGAATTCATATCCTATAAATGTCTCTAGCGTAAAAAAGACGGCTTGTACCGTTTGCTACCCGCCGCCAAAACAGCGAGAAAGCAAAAATTGATTTTAATTGAGACCGTAAAAACTCATCAAGAAGAGAAAGCCTACAATTAAAGCACCGAAAATGAGCAGGTTCTTTTGTCCCGGGGTTAAGGTATTCACACCGAAACCGTAGTTAAAGTTTTCTCGGAATCCGGATGCTTTCCCCACGGGACCTTTGTTTTCAAAGCGCATTTTGCCGGCACCGCAGACCGGACATCGCCAGGAAGTAGGTAGCTCTTTAAACTCGGTGCCAGGGGGAATGTTGCCTTTGCTGTCTCCTTTGGCTGGCTCGTAAATATAGCCACAGGAGCGACACTCGTAACGATCGAGTTCTGTAGGGTCAACGGCTGGGCTACTCATTTTTCTGACGAAGTTTAATATTCTCTATAAATTATATTAGAAAATTTCCCCCAACGAAAAAATCCGGCCGGTTAACTCGGCAATACGACGGGGTCTCAAAAAAATCCGATCGCGATCGCCATCAACGGCTGCGTATAGATCCCAATGTATCTATAATGTAAAAATGTAAATAGGTAGTTACACAACTGTGTCGTTGGAAATTATTGCCCGTGTTTGTATTAAGTGGATACGAATATTTTCTTGCTTTCCTGATTATTTGTAGCCTAATTCCGGCTATTGCCCTGGGTTTGTCTTGGTTGTTGCGACCCAAACCAAAAGGCATCGAACGTGCCATTACCTACGAATGTGGGATGGAACCGTTTGGCGGTGCCTGGATTCAGTTCAACATTCGTTACTATATGTTTGCCCTGGTTTTCGTTGTTTTCGACGTGGAAACCGTGTTTCTGTATCCCTGGGCAGTAGCCTTTAACCAACTCGGCTTGTTGGCTTTCGTCGAAGCTCTCATTTTTATCACCATTTTAGTTGTGGCACTGGTCTACGCATGGCGTAAAGGAGCATTGCAATGGTCATGAACGAAAATCCCGCTACGGAACAAGAACAAAAGGAACAAATTCTCAATCCTCCCCAACGCCCAGAAGTCACTCAGGAACTTTCAGAAAACGTCATTTTGACTACCCTTGAGGATCTGCATAACTGGGCCCGTTTGTCAAGCCTGTGGCCGATGATGTATGGCACGGCTTGCTGTTTCATCGAGTTTGCCGCTATGATTGGCTCTCGGTTCGATTTTGACCGCTTCGGTCTCTTACCGCGCAACAGCCCCCGGCAAGCTGACTTATTGATTACTTCGGGAACCATTACCATGAAAATGGCCCCGGCTGTGGTCCGGCTGTACGAACAAATGCCTGACCCCAAATACGTCATGGCTATGGGGGCTTGCACGATTACCGGTGGGATGTTTAGCGTTGACTCCACAACAGCGGTTCGTGGTGTAGACAAATTGATTCCGGTGGATGTGTACATTCCTGGATGTCCGCCCCGTCCAGAAGCCATCCAGGATGCGATCGTGAAGCTGCGCAAAAAAGTCAGCAACGAATCCACCCACGAACGGGGCCAAATCCAACCCAGCCACCGCTACTACACCCGACCCCACCAGATGAAGGAAGTATCTCCGATTTTGACCGGAGAATACTTGCAAGCGCCCGAACGGCAAACCCCTCCGAAAGAACTTACCGAAGCGATGGGAATGCCCGTACCACCTGCGTTAAAAGCATCGCAAAAGGAGGAGTCCTCTAGTGGCTGAAGAAAATCACCAATCGCAAGAATCAAATAACCAATCTCTGGAAACCGAACAAGAACAGCAGGTTGTGGAAGCTGGTCCGGTATCCCAATGGCTTTCCGAAAATGGCTTCCAACATACTTCCCTAGAACGGGACCATAGTGGTGTTGAACTTGTTCGGGTAGAGAGGGAGTATCTCATCCCCATTGCCACGGCTTTGTATGCCTATGGCTTTAACTACCTGCAATGTCAGGGAGGTTACGATACCGGACCGGGAGGCGATCTGGTTAGTTTTTACCATTTAATTAAACTTGACGACGATGTCACCCAGCCAGAAGAAGTCCGGGTGAAAGTATTCGTTCCCCGTGAAGATGCGCGCCTTCCTTCCGTATATTGGATTTGGAAATCAGCGGATTGGCAGGAACGGGAAAGTTACGACATGTACGGGATTGAATACGAGGGGCATCCGAATTTGAAACGGTTGCTGATGCCAGAAGACTGGGTCGGCTGGCCCCTACGGAAAGATTACATTTCCCCCGACTTCTACGAACTGCAACACGCTTACTAAAGCGTGGAAATATGGATGGGACGTGGGGACATGGGGACATGGGGACACTTCCATTTCCCCATTTGCTTCACTTTCCCCATCTCCTATTGTTTATGTCAGTCTTGAATATTGGGACAAATCGTGCGGCTGGCCCGTTCTGGCGGAGGATGTTCTTGCCAGCCAGAAAGCAAATCGCTTAACTGCTGCCGCAATCGTTGCAAAGCAGCCATTTGTTGGTCGATCGCTTCTAGTTTTTGTTCTAAATGTTGTTTGATTTCGCCGCAGGGAAGTTCGCCGCGATCGTATACCTGTAAAATGTCTGTAATTTCTTTGAGGGTCAATCCCAAAGCTTGTGCTTGTTTGATAAAGGCCAACCGTTGCAAAACTTGTGGGTGAAAGAGGCGATATCGAGAAGGCGATCGCCAAACGGTCGGTACTAGCAATCCCAACTGTTCGTAATAGCGGATCGTTTTTATTGGCAGACCGCTTTTTTGGGATACTTCCCCAATTTTTAAGAATTCTCGATCGGTTCGAACAGCAGCAGAATCAGCCATACAGCAATTATCCAATTAACGGCGTACTTTGGGGGAATTTTGGGATGTTGGTTTTAACGTCGGTAGTTGGCTTTGCGGGGATTCCGGTAGAAAATATTCCGGCGATCGCAGGGGAAAATCTTGAGGACGCTGCTGCAATTTCCACCAACGCCATGCAAACGCTACCGCGACCACACTTACGCCAAACGTCGCCAACGACCAACTTTCACCGGCCCCGCCAATCGCTACATCCATAATGCCGGCTAAGATCAAAAAACTAGAGACGGGTTCTTTTTTGTAAACCGATTTCCAAAATTTAGTCAAAGGAACACCAAGCACAGCTAACCTTCTACATTCAAAATGGGTTCAAGATAGCAAATAAATATCTATCTTTAATTATATCGTACCCAAATTTTTTCCTCTCCTGCGAGCCATGTGCGAACCTCCCACCTCCCGCGATCGCTTTTCTCGCATTGCCGTTCCCACAGACAATCCCCAAGACCCCGATTTCATCGTACCCACTGGCAGTGAGTTTGATGGCGTGGTTGCCATTGGCAGTGGCGATACCATTCACTGTACCGGGAGTTTGCTAATCACCGGTCGCCACATCCTCACCGCTGCTCATTGTTTGAATTTCGATCGGGATTCCCCCAACCTCCGTCCCCATCCTAACAACTATACCGTTTATTTCGATTTACCCGCCGGCCGGGTAAGTGCCAGGTTGGCGATATTGTGGTTCATCCCCAGTGGACCAACGATGAAAGCGCTAACAACGATATTGCTATTATTGAACTAACGGAAACCGCACCAGAATCCGCCTCGCTATCCCATTTATACCCAGTTACGGCGTAGCTGGTACGGGAGAAACTGGAGAAATTGGCGATCGGGGATGGAACCGCTACGATGGGGTGGGAGAACGATTGAATGTAGAACCAGATATCGATATCATCCCCGGAACCCAACTCATTTACGATTTCGACGATGGCCCCCCGAACACGATGCTTTGGGAGTAGAGTTTGGCATTCGCGGTTTGGGATTGGGAGAAAGGGAAGTTGGCAGTAGCCACGGCGATTCCGGCGGACCTTCTTCGATCGATGGCAAAATTGCCGGTATTGTCTCCTCGGGTTGGTCTCCAAGCGTTCCCGGTGTGGATGTCACCGACGAAAACGATACCAGTTTTGGAGAAATTTTTACCGATACGCGGGTTTCTGCCTATGCCAGGTTTATCGGCAGCGGCAACCAGCCATCCCCAGCAAAGTTCGCGGTGGATTTTCTCCCCGGAAGCGATCGTATTGGCTTCGATGGCGATATTTCCCTGTCTGCCGATATTCAAATGCAAGCCGGTCCTCTAGACAATACCTTTGGTACGTTTTTGCAGTTAACCAATAGCGATACTATCTTGGGTTTTGTAGAAAACGTATCTCCCGACCAATTAGCAGGACATTTGACCCACGTCGCTTTACCATAAATCGGTATTTTTCCAACATCAATTAGCCAGCAGACAAGATACACTAAAGATAACAAACGATTATTGAAAACCTTCCCTCATCAAGCTTGCAAGACTCAGCATAGCGGAATATCGTAAATGTCTAAGATGCAATTACAAAAATTTCAAAGCCGACAACCGGCTAAAAAGCAACAAAAACAAAGTGGATATCAATTTTTAGATGCTGCTTTGGGAATGGTATCCACAAGAAGTTTTCCTGCCATTGTGGGAACGGCCGATATGATGGTGAAATCTGCTGGCGTGACTTTAGTCGGCTACGAACAAATTGGTGGGGGATACTGTACGGCCATTGTACGGGGAAAAATAGGAGATATTCGCCTGGCTGTGGAAGAAGGGGCCAAAGTTGCCGAACAGTTCGGTCAGTTGGTGGCCAAATCGACGATCGCTCGACCCATGCCTAACTTGGAAGCGGTTTTTCCTTTGGGTAGCAATCTCCTGCGATACATGCAGCATCCATCGGGATACAACCGTTTGAGTAACGAGGCGATTGGTTTGGTGGAAACGCGGGGATTTCCGGCGATGGTTGGTGCCTGCGATGCCATGTTAAAGTCTGCCGACGTGTGGCTGTCTGCCTACGAAACCATTGGCGATGGCTTGTGTACGGCGATTATTCGCGGTTCGGTGTCAGATGTGGCGGTGGCTGTGGAAGCTGGCATGCATGAAGCGGAACGCATTGGCGACTTGAATGCGGTGATGGTAATTCCCCGGCCGTTGGACGATTTGGAACAAACGTTGCCGATGGCCAGTTGTTGGGTGGAAGACACCGAAGAAGAACAAGAACAGCAACCCACCCAACCAGTTATACAACTCAGTTCTGCCGACAAATCGAGCTCCCCACAACAAGAAGAACAAGAACAAGAGGAACAACCGGAAACCGAATCGGAATCTGTAAAATTACCGGAATTAGACAAGTTGAAAATCAAACAAGAACAACCGGAAACCGAATCCTCAGACGAAAACCAAAGCTAGTCCTTTACTGGGTGTTCAAGGTATCGGCAAAGGTAATTCGGTGAATTTTGGAAATTGGCGGTTTGCGCGTCAATTTGGCGATCAGGTGGCGGTGTTTCGGTGAAGAACGCAGTTGTGCAGCGATCGCGATTTTTTCGGGATGAACCGCCGCCATTTTGGCAATGAGTTCTGTTGGAATTTGCTGCAAGGCTTCCTTTCCCAACCACTGAGCAAGTTGGTTCAGGATCAAACAGGAACGGCGCAATGGCGATACCTCCAGCACAATGTCTTCGAGGGTTGTAATGGTGGCTATGCGTTTGTACAAGCTAACTTGACGCGATCGCTCGTTGGTTACTGGCTGCCAGCCTATGTTTCCACAAGCAAAAGCTCGCACGCACGAACGATCTAAATGACCTCCTATATAAGCACCGGGAGTCACAAAGTCTACGTAAAAAGATTTTTGCAAAAAAATTCCCGCCAAAGAACTCTCTGTGGAGAGGCAAAACTCTCCCTGGGGAACCGGGAAAACTCGAAAACCAACGCCTTCTATCAAAGACAGACTAGGGGAAGGGTTTGGAGAATCGATTGTAGGGGAGCCGTCCAAAACAACCACAATATATGCGTACCCAATATTTCTCAGATATCTGGAATTCTCCGGGATAAAACAGTATCCAATGTCCAATTCCAAGCCAACATAGAATTTTTATCCCAGGTTTTGGTATAGAAGTAGGACCCCTCCTAGTTCGGTATTTTTGGTGAAAACAGTGGCAACCAACCAATCCCCTACTACAGTAATAATACGGTTGACACTCGTTTAGTCTCTTTTTACGAAATTTTTACAAAAACTTTATTTTTTACTAGTTTTTACCAGCTATAGAAATCAACACAAAAAAACCACCAGCCGCCCTCAACTGGTGGTTCAAAAATTTACTTTGTGAAGTTTGTACCTACACGAGCAGGTGAAGTCCTAAAAAATTAGGTTTGTCGCTTGCGGAAATGGAGAATTCCCCATTTGAGTTTCCCTTGCTTGCCAAAGTTTACCCAATGGTTTAATCCATTTCTCATATTTTCCACGTACTCCGTACCGCACTGCTTAACGGTGGCATCGTAGTTCTCGTTAACGGCTTTGAGAACGTTGCCGTAGTGGTTGGGGATTTGTTCGGACATGTCGATGAATTGAATTTCATCAAATCCCAAGCGTGAGGCTACCTCCCGATAGAAGCCCACGGATCCCATCGATGGTAGGTGAATGCGATCGAGAACTGGCTGAATTTCTTCCGGGTGGCAATCGTCGCTTTGCATGGGATCGGTGAAAATAAACTCACCGCCAGGTTTGAGAACCCGATAGGCTTCTTCTAAAACTTTTTCGCGATGGCTGCTGTGCAGAATGGAATCCTGACACCAAACCACATCGTAGCTGGCATCGGACATGGGGAGTGCTTCAAAATCACCGTCGTATACTTTGATTTTGTCGGCCACACCCTGCTCTTGATTGAGCTTGCGGTTGCGCTCGTTTTGAACTTCGCTGAGATTCAGGCAATCTACGGGACAGCCGTAGGTTTTGACCAGGTAACGTGCCGAACCTCCGTAACCAGCACCGATATCCAATACGGTAGTAGAGGGATCTAGTTTGAGCTGTTCGGCAATTTTTTCGACGGTGCGTTGGCTGGCATCAAAAATGGAGTCGTTTTCCCCTTGGTAAATGCCAACGTGAATGTCTTCGCCACCCCAGATGGTGGAGTAGAAGTTCTCTGCGCTACTGCTGTTGTAGTACTCCCGCGCAGTACTAACAGCTTCGGAATAGGTATTTGGATCTGCCATAGATAGTCTTCTCTTACTCCCTACTGCTGCTCTCCATCTTCTTCTTCATCTTCGATGTACATTTTCTCGGCGATGTGGATGAAGAAGTCTTGTTCTTCTTGGTGATAGGTTTCTTGGAAATCACCAAAGGTTTTGATGCGTTGGAACCCTACCTCAGACATCAGCCGGCGCGTGTAATCTTTGCGCAGGGGGAACATGTTTAAGTGGTAGACCGAGTTATCATCGGCAAATTCGTAGCGGAAACGGGCCAAACCATCGTCCACGTATTCTGGCTCGGCTTTCACGTTTTCGCCGCAGTAGTAGAAGGTATGCTTGGAAGAGAACCCACGGTCTAGAATGGCATCGTAGTTGCGCTGGTCGAGAATTAAGACACCATTATGGCGCAAAGCTGCGTAAAATTCGGCTAGTGTTTTGCGACGATCGCGTTCGGAGAACAAGTGCGTGAAGGAATTCCCCAAGCAAATAATGGCATCGTATTCGTCGTGAATGTCGCGGTTTAGCCAGCGCCAGTCGGCGTTGACTGTCCGCAAGACGATGTCGTAACGGCGAGCGTTTTCAAATGCTTTGGAAAGCATGTGGGGACTACCGTCAACGCTGGTTACTTCAAAGCCATTTTGAATCAAACGGATGGAGTGGAAGCCGGTACCAGTGGCAGCATCGAGAACTTTTTTGGCTCCCCGTTCTTTCAGAGCATCAATAAAGAAGGTATTTTCGCTTTGCGCTCTGGATTCCCATCCAATTAAATCGTCCCACTTATCAACAAAACCCTGAATGTATTCTTTTTGATAGGTTTCTGTGTCGCGAACTTCAATGGGATTGGCACCGCCGTAATCCTGTTGTTGTTGCTGATTGTATTCAGTTTTCATAGAAACCTCCTAATTTTTTCATTTCCCGTCGATTTTGTACCGGGATATTACGACAAGGGGACTTTTCCCCTAGAACACAAATCCTCAAGCGACTATTTTGTACTTGCCCTGCTTGTTTTTTTTCCTTGATTTGCCAAGAAATGCGAGTTTTAGAAATTTGGCGAAGGCGACTGCTACCGTTCGCTTTATACGACCAATTGGGCTTGGTTTTAGAAAAACTAGAACTTAGAAATTTTTTGGCAAAAGCAGCATACATCAAGGATTCTAGATGTTGGTTGGTGTTGGTTTGGAGCCAGAGCGATTATGTTCGATCCATCTAGAATTTACAAGTTCGTTTACATCTAAAGATTATCTGCTAATGGCAGACAAAAGTCAAGTTGGCCTATGAACAACCTAGTTTTTGACAGCCGATCCGGCTCTTTACGCCATTTCAAAAATGGCCGGGATTTGGCCAATGGGCTTACAAACAAGCCCAAAACATAATAAACATATTATGCAAGAACTGTCAAAACCCAACAATTTTTTGCTTTCCCTATTTTTGCATTTAGAGTAAGAATTTATGGGGGAATCAACGGAAAACAAAGAACAATAAGGGTTTCAAGAATTTGCAATAAGTTTCAATAAAACTTAACTTGCTACCACGATTTTCTTGGTAACCTCCAATATTTGCCAATTTTTCTAGAAAAATGGTACAATAACGCTATAATAAAATATTTTATGTAATTGTTAAAAAATTTTGAAGTTTTCAACTCTATCGTTCTGTATCCCACCGAAGGAAATGTTGCAGAATGTATTCGGTGGCCGCATCGATGCCGCTTTGCGCGATCGCAGAGGGGGTTTCACCTAAGTCCAGATTCACCGCTGGAATCAAGACCCACCAAGCCTCGGGGGAAGTGCCATAAACCTGTTCGGTTAGGGCAAGTAGCGATCGCGGGGTGGCTTGATGGATCCACTTCCACCGCGCCTCGCTTTCCAATTGCTCTTGGCTGGGAAGGGGTTCTACCCGTAATTGGGTCTCCCCGTTGCTCATATAAACATCCACAAAAATCGCCAGTTGCACTTGCGATAGCGTTTCTGCCAGTTCTGGGGTGAGTTGATGGACCGACAGAAATTGCACCTGGGAAAGCTCTTGTTGCTGCAGGCGAGAGACAACCACATGCGCTGCCCCATCGTCGCTGCGCAAAGAATTTCCATACCCAACCACCAAAATCTTTCTTGGCTGTGCCATCTACCTAGCAATACTCAATCGACACTTCTTTTTGCTTGGAACGCAACAAGGATACCAACTCTTCCACCAAACTGCGACGAATTGAAATATTCTTAGGCAATAAAGGATTCTGATAGAATTCATTAATCTGTTGTCCCACCAAAAACAAAATTGAATCCGCCTCCAAAATCTTCGTTGCCAGCAACACCGCTCCATTTTTATCCCTCGGAAGCCGCGATACATCGCAATTTGACTGTCGCAGCAACTCCATCGCTTTAGAAATCGTTAAAATGCCTTCCGTCACCAGATCGATTTCAGGCAACTTACCAATGGGGGGCAACTCCTTGCGCAACGTAGAAATATCCATCTCTACCGTTTCTCCCATGTGTTTCGCCACAATATTGCCCGTGGTACCTCCACAAATTATCTTTTGACCAGGAAAATTCAACAGCCGTTCTACATGCTGGCGGTCTTGGTCTTTATCCAGAGGCGGACCGGTAAACACCATCAACGGATTGCGCTGCCTGACGTAGACCCCCACCAGGGAAGCATCGTCGCCAATGTGACCCTGATACAGGGAATACGTTTCCTGCATCACGCTACGCACGATGCTTTTGGCCGTGTGAGCTTGTTGTTGTGTCAGTTGCCGTTCGATATAGGCAGCAATATTCCCCCATCCCCAACCAAAATTCATCGTTCCTCCCAAACCAGCGTAAATTACACCATCGCTGCTAGCTGCCAAAAAGTCTCCGCGACCGATGGAACCTTCCGCAATCTTTACTTTTTTATCTAAAATTTTTTCCGTTTTGGTGTCTAACTCCACCAATTTTCCCCTACGAAAATAAAAAACAGAGGGATTATCAAAATTTATAACCTTAAATTGATTGGTTTCGTGATTAATTTGAATAACAGTAAACGTGGCGTAAGCAATTTTGCGAACCTGACAAATGGGCAGCGTGCCAATGACCGTGCGAATTACTTCTTCTAGAGGCACATCGGCATTAAGCATGTTAATCAAAATTTCTGTGGTTAGGCTAGCGAGAATATTGGCCTTGACCCCACTGCCCAACCCATCGGACAGGACAATTGTGATTTTCTTTTCTGTTTTGACGTACTTAACCTTGTCGCCACATAGCTCTTCGCCATATTTATTTAAGCTTAAATCGTAAATGTCGAAGAAATTATCTTCTTGTAGGTGTTTTTCCGTTTCCCGAATCGAATTTTGCGCGGTGGAAGTCATAAAAAACGTTAGGAATGTTCTACCATTTCAATAATTTTTAGCAAGCTGACTTTGGTTTCGGCTGTGGTTTCCCCCAACAAACCAGCAATTTCTTGGGCAACTTTCATTTGATTGTCTACCACTTCGTTGACTTTTTTCACTGTTTCCGACTTGAAGTTCACCATTTCTTGCCGCTGTTCCATTTCGGCAGTAATATCTACCATAATGCAAGCGACAATTTCCTGTTCGGGGATGGGGAAAATTACTTTTTTAACCCAAATCTGGTGGTCGGGATATTCTTTTTCCCGAACGCGAATGACGCGATTTTCGTTCCAGGACTTCTGAAAGTTGCTAATATCGCCTAAAATTTGGCTGGCTGGGGTACCAGTAATATGTTCCCGGTCTACGCCAAACATTTCACAAAAAGAAGGGTTGACCAATTTAATGTTGATATCTGGATCGATCACGATTAAGCCATTGGGGTCGTATTCCCACAGCAGTTCGCTGAGGCTTTTTTCGTTTTCGTGGTTGGTTTGACTCATACATGACTCCCGACTGCTTTTTGAATTTCCGGCAGGATTTCCTGTTTGAATTTTTCTTCTACGTTTTCCGGGCTAATATGCAAAAATAAATTGTCCCGGAATTTCATGACAATACCGTGGCTGCAGCATTCCAAACAAAAAGAGCCTTTAAATTCGATGCGATCGTCGACTTGGTATTCGGCAAGCAACCGTTGAATGGCGGGCAAAACTTCGTATACACCCATTTGGTGGCAAGCCGATCCCATACATAGGTATAAGTTTTCTTTAGACATGGTGTCTGAATTTTGAATAAGGACCGGACGAAAAAATTGGAGAAAATCTGCAGGGAAAAACAGAAAACCGGAAGTCAAGAACCCGGTGAATGGGAAAATTCCGGTTTCCTAGTTCGATTTTAATTAATTGCGATAGACTTCATCTAATTTGTCGCCGTTAGCACCCACCAGTTCGATATGCAAGGGCATTTGACCGATAGCGTGGGTAGAACAGCTCAAACAGGGGTCAAAGGCGCGAATGCCGGCTTCAACGCGGTTTAGCATGCCTTCGGGAATTTCTTGGGAGTGAATGAAGTTTTTGGCAATTTGGGCGACGGTGCGGTTCATGGGCAGATTGTTTTGCCCGGTGGCAATAATCATGTTGACTTTTTTGATTAAGCCATTTTCGTCTACGTGGTAGTGGTGAAACAGGGTTCCCCGGGGGGCTTCGCTAACACCAATACCTTCGAGCTGGTTGATGCCAGCGGTGGCGCGGGTGCGGGAATTTTGCACGTCTGGGTCTTCTACGAGACGTTCGATGCGTTCGATCGCGGCTAAAATTTCCACCAGACGGGCGTAGTGATAGAAGAAAGAGGCATTGGCCGTGCCACCGGCCCGATCGCGAAATTCTTGCAATTCTTGGTCAGCTTCCGGGGTGCCAAAGCGATCGCAAATATTCAACCGCGCCAACGGTCCCACCCGATAGATGCCATCGGGATAGCCCATGGGTTTGTAGTAAGGGAATTTCAGATAGGACCAGTTTTCCACCGCTTCGCCGATGAACTCCTGGTAGTTTTCTTCGCTGAGACCATCGGCAATGCGGTTGCCTTCGCTATCAACCACGCGGATGCTGCCGCCGTAGTGTTCCCACAAGCCGTCTTGCCCCACCAATCCCAAAAACAGGGAAGGAAAGTTGCCAAAGGTGCGCACTTCTTCAGAAAATTGGTCAATCAGTCCTTTCAGCAGGTCGAGGGCTTTGTGAATGGTCTCTTTCGACTCCGGCAAGCGATCGCGAATCCACTGTTTGCCCTCATCGCTAAGAGGTGTACGAACCCCTCCCGGAACCGCCCAAGCCGGGTGAATTTTTTGTGCCCCCAGCACTTCAATGACTTTCTGTCCGAATTGGCGCAGGCGAATGCCTCCCCTTGCCAAATCTGGGTCGGCAGACATGACACCGAAGATATTGCGCTGGGCGGGATTGCTATCCCAACCTAGCAACAAGTCGGGACTGCTGAGGTGGAAAAAGCTCAGGGCGTGGGATTGGATAATTTGCCCCAAATTCATCATCCGCCGCAGTTTTTCGCCGGCTGGGGGAATGCGAACTGCCTGAATTTTATCCCCGGTTTTGGCAGAAGCAAGTAAGTGGCTGACCGGGCAAATGCCGCAAATGCGGGACGTAATTCCGGCCATTTCCCACATGGGGCGCCCCTGGCAGAATTTTTCAAAGCCGCGAAATTCGGTAACGTGGAAACGAGCGTCTTCTACTTCGCCGCTATCATCGAGATAAATCGTAATTTTGGCGTGTCCTTCGATACGAGACACGGGGTCGATGGAAACGGTTTTTGCCATGGAATGTACCTCCCTATTATTTATTGATGGTTGTTATCAAAATCCCCTGTAGGGGCAATTCTCGAATCGCCCCTATCTATTGGGTTTTAGCCAAATTTAAGAGCTTCTCGCCCTTCGGTGGGTGGTTCTTCCCCGCGTAGAAGTGGATCGATGAAATTGCGAATGCGATCGGCAGAGGGAGGGCATCCTGGCATGAAATAATCTACAGACACCAGTTCGTGTACCGGTTGCACGCGATCGCGCAGTTGGGGCAAAATCCCCAAAGATTCCGGCTTTTGGGCATTGGTATCGCCCATATCCACGTAGCAAGCTTTCAAAACCGCATCGGCACTGTTGCGAATGGGATTGCGCATCCCCGGTACGTTGGCGGTCACCGCACAATCGCCAAAAGAAATCAGGGTTTTGGTTTTCTTACGCGCTTGCCGCAGCAAAGCCAGATTGTCTTCATTGGCGACCGACCCTTCGACCAAACAGACATCGACATTGTCGGGATATTCCTTGACATCGGCGAAGGGGCTGTATACCAAATCAATTTTATCGGCGAGTTCGAACAGCCATTCGTCCATGTCCAAAAACGACATGTGACAGCCAGAACAGCCCCCCAACCAGATGGTAGCGAATCTTACCTTGTCCATTCTCCTTTCTCCCGTGCTTGCTGCAGAAATTCTAGTTTGCCGCGATCGCGGGTCATTTCGGCGACCGTAGAGCCTTTGCGGAAAATCGCTCCCGTGGGACAGGCATCGACGCATTTACCGCAGGAGGTACAAGCGTCTACATCCCCCCAAGGCTGGTCCAAGCCAGCCACAATTTTTAAACCGGCACAGCGATGGGCCACATCCCAAACGTGTGCCCCTTCCAACTCGTCGCAAACCCGCACGCAGCGCGTACAAAAGATGCAGCGGTTGTGGTCAATGCCAAATTGGGGATGGGAAATATCCACATCCCGTTGGGGAAAACGGTAGGAAAAGCGGCTGTGGTCCATTCCCAATTCCACCGCCATATCTTGCAGTTCGCAATTGCCATTGGAGACGCACACCGCACACACGTGGTTGCCTTCGGAAAAGAGCATTTCCACCACCATGCGGCGGTATTCTTGCAATTGGTCGGTGTTGGTATGTACCTCCATTTCCTCCGCCACTTCGGTGACGCAGGCGGGAAGCAGCTTGCGACTGCCGCTGATTTCTACCAAACACAGGCGACAAGCACCCACGTCGGAAACGCCATCTAAGTGGCACAGGGTGGGAATACGAATGCCGGCCTCTTGGGCGGCTTCTAAAATGGTCGATCCGTTTTCAACGGCAACGGGGGTTCCGTCAATGGTAAGTGTGGTAACAGGCATAAAAGATTCCTCGGTCGTTACTTTCAAACGTTAATGGTTTCTGGTTGTAACAGCTCTGAATATTCGTGGCGGAAATAGCGCAGGGTACTGAGGACGGGATTGGGGGCGGTTTGACCCAAACCGCACAGGCTGGTGTTTTTCACCATGTCGCACAGCTGTTCCAATTTTTCCAAATCGGCTTCGGTGGCTTCTCCGTCGGTAATTTTGTTGATGAGGTGGTACATTTGCACGGTACCGGAACGGCAGGGAATGCACTTGCCGCAGGATTCGCTGCGACAAAACTCCATGTAGTATTTGGCGACTTCCACCATGCTGGTTTGGTTGTCCATAACCACCATGCCGCCAGACCCCATAATGGACCCTACTTCGGCGAGGGAGTCGTAACTGACGGGGGTATCGAGTAAAGAAGCGGGAATGCAACCGCCGGAAGGACCGCCGGTTTGTACGGCTTTGACTTCGCCACCGGGTACGCCACCACCTATTTCTTCTACAATCTCCCGCAGGGTGATGCCCATGGGGACTTCGATGAGGCCGTTGTTGCGGATTTTGCCGGTGAGGGCAAAGACTTTGGTGCCTTTGCTGTCTTCGGTGCCAATGCTGGCGTACCAATCACCGCCGTTTAGGGCGATCGCGGGAATGTTGCAAAAGGTTTCCACGTTGTTAATCAGGGTGGAATAGCCCCACAAACCGGATTGGGCAGGATAGGGCGGTCTGGGGGTGGGGTTGCCGCGTTTGCCTTCGATAGAGTGCATGAGGGCGGTTTCTTCGCCGCAAACAAAGGCACCGGCACCGATGCGAATGTTGATTTTGAAGTCGAATTGGGACTCAAAAATGTGGGTTCCCAGGATGCCGTATTTTTTAGCTTGTTTGATGGCTTTTTGCAAGCGTTCGATCGCGAGGGGATATTCGGCGCGTACGTAAATAAAGCCTTCGTTGGCACCCACGGCGTAGGCGGCAATGGCCATACCTTCCAAGACCCGGTGGGGATCGCTTTCCAAAACAGAACGGTCCATGAAGGCACCGGGATCGCCTTCGTCGGCGTTGCAGATGACAAATTTGCGATCGCCGGGGGCTTTGGCAACAGTGGACCATTTCAAACCGGTGGGAAATCCGGCACCGCCGCGACCGCGCAAGCCACTTTTGGATACTTCGCTGACGATTTGGGTGGGGGTAAGTTCGTGGATCGCGCGGTGCAATCCTTGGTAGCCACCGGCGGCGATGTAGTCTTCGATGCGTTCTGGGTCGATTTTGCCGCTGGTTTCCCGCACGATTTTGACTTGGCGGGTAAAGAAGGGATGTTCCGGATCGCCTGGTTGGGCTTCGACGACGCTACTGTCTTTTAGACCGCCGATGATGCTGGCGGCTTGGTCGGGGGTGACTTCTTCGTAGACCAGGTTTTCTGGGTCGATTTGGACTAAGGGTCCGCGACCGCAACACCCCATACAACCAACGCCGACGACTTCTACGCGATCGCTCAAGCCATTGCGATCGACGGCGGTTTCTAGATTTTTCTTAACGCCTAGGGAGTTGGCGGCTTGACAGCCGGTGGAGGTGCAGCAGTGAACGCGGGTAGGCTTTTGGCGCGTGCGTTCTTGCTGGCCGATTTCTAATAGTTCCGATAGTTCCATAATGTTGGACTCCTGAGCCTAATCGTTGCTTTGTTGATTGTTTCCCGACCCTGTTGAAGGGGTTTTGCGCCATTGGTCGATTTTTTCTTGAACCGATTCGGCGCTTTGTTTGCCGGCGACTTTGCCGTCAAAGACCACGGCTGGTGCAATGCCACAAGCCCCCAAGCAACGGGCGGTCATCAGGGAAATTTCGCCATCTTCTGTGGTTTCGCCAAGTTCGATCCCCAGATGTTTTTCTAAGGCTTGGAGAATTTCGCCGCCGCCTTTGACGTGGCAGGCGGTACCGCTACAAACGACGCAGGTATGGGTACCGCTGGGTTTGAGGGTGAACAGGTGATAGAAGGTAGCTACGCCGTATACTTGGCTGGCGGGTAGTTTCAGTTCGCGGGCGACGTATAGCAAAACGTCGGTTTCCAAGCATCCGAATACTTCTTGGGCTTTGTGTAGAACTTCGATGAGGGCATCTTGGCGATGGTGATTGCGCTTGATGGTTACGTCTAGGATTTTGAAACGCTTGTCACCGCTGGGATGGGAGGCATGACCATTGCGATTTTGTTGGGTGTTTTTTTGGGAATTTTTAACAGATTCCATAAGGATTGTAACTGAGTGCGAAACAGACAAAAATGATGAATGATTGCTGGTTAGTAAAACAATCAGAATGTTGTTTTTGGTGGGGGGTCGGTTGTAGGGAAGCGAAGATGGCTAGCAATGAGTTGTACTGCTAGTGGGCGTGGGAAAATAGATGAATTTTCCTCGCTTTTTGTATTATCAAATATTTTGTGTCTATTTGGGGGAGTTTTTAGGTTTTCTTTAAAACTAGATGGGAACCTGACATGGGTGTAAAGAAATTCAAAAAGACGCGATCGCTCTCTTTTCATTTCTGCTTTATTTTGGTATAATTGGATTTTTATAACAAACAGGATGTTGGCTTAAAGAAAATAAACAATATTTTACGCGACTTTTACAAAACGCCATGTTTGTTCGCAAAAGGTTTTTCTTTAGTAATAAGAATATAGTGTTTCCAAATCAAACGTCAATAGTGCATGGCTGAAAGATTTTATACGAAATCCGTACTGCGAAGACCCAAAAAATTCTCCCACTTCACCAACTGCAGTCTTCATCCCCCTCTTCCCCCTCCTCCCCCTCCTCCGCCTCTATATAAAAGGCGATCTGTACACATCTCATATAAAAATACTATATACCAAACATGGTTTTTGGTCGTCGTTCGAGCGGCGGTGGGATAATTTTTTGCGCGATCGCATATCTATTTTTTAATGTTACCATCCAATGACATTTTACCTGGGTCATTTTGGTGATTTTGTAAACACTCTAGGCAAGCTAGAAAAGCAAGTTTTTAACGCAAAACCAATTGTTCTTTAAAAAAGTTCTTCGGTTGCGCGCGGCCGGTATTTTTTTCTGATAAATCCCAGCTGTCTATTATCTATAGGGATATTTCCATTCCATTTTGTTCGGTAAAAAAAAACGATACAATATGGTGAATTCCCCTCAAAAAAATCATAAGTAATCCGAAACAAAAAAACCGATAAATCCCCAACCTAAAACTTCTTGTTGTCTTCATTCCCGCTCTTCGATCTTTTCCGAAGGACCGAACTTCGACAGGCTCAGTTTCTGCGAAGCCGAGGCCCTATCCTCTATGTAAAATGTGGTTTTCACACATCGGATTTGGGATCGATATAGGTCCTGGCAAACAGCTATACCAACGAACGTACAACCTAAAAAACAGGAGTCAAATCCTATAAATACCAACATGAAAAACTACCAAAATCTAGATGCCAATTATCACTTCCGAGGGGAATGGGCGATCGATTAGCCAGCAACAAATACCACGAACAAATGTTCCAAGTTCGGAGAAATATTAATATTAAAGACACCGATAGCAGTCCCACTTATGGGGTAGTGATGTATGGTAATGATAGTGGTAACGGCATTGTGGGATTTCCAGTTCCC
>CAYZHY010000051.1:0-27250 GCA_964477525.1 uncultured Geitlerinema sp.
AACGATAAATTAACAGCTAACCAAGGATCTTTCGGCAACATGCAGACCTAGCAACAATAGACGATATGTCGCTGTCAGTACAACCATCTTATCAAGAATTTTTGGGTCTAAAGCCGTCTCCTGGCGGCTTTTTGCCATAGTATAGTTTTCAAGAAATCGGCATCAGCTATCATGGCCTGCAAGAACGTTTGCAGGAGGCACAATGTCGGGCAAGCATCTCGACGAACAACGCCTGGCTCGGTATGGTCCAGATACATCCACGTATACATTAGCAATTATTACAGACGAAGATACAGACTCCCAGGTACAACTGGAAGATGGACAGATGGCCTGGCAGTCTCTACTCCGGTACGATCGCATGTACCGCAAGTTGGATCCAGCTACACAAGAAGTAAGGTATTCTTTTGAAGAGGTGCCCCAAGAGCAAGGTGGAAGCAATCACCTCATCAGTTTAATTGCCGAAGCTGGTCGGGGAGCCGAGTTTTCGGAACTGGTGCGCTTTGGTGAAAAACTACTCGCCATGGACGATCGCACGGGGCTTATTTGCGAAATCCGCGACGGTCACAAATTGATTCCGCGCAATATTTTGATAACGGGTAGCGGCGACGAGGAATTTAAAGGTTTTAAGGCAGAGTGGGCTACCTTGAAAGACAACCAGCTCATTATCGGAAGTCATGGGAGAATCGAAACGGATGAAGCTGGCAACCCTACAACAGGCAAATTAGAATGGGTTAAAGCCATTGATTGGGATTATCGCATTCAAAGTATCAATTGGCACGATCGCTACGAAGCCATGCGTCAAGCAGTTGGTATTGATTCTAGAAAGGGATACCTAACCCACGAAGCGGCAGAATGGCATCCACATAAAAAACGTTGGTACTTCTTTCCCCGGAAAGTAAGTTTTGAGCCTTTTGATGAGGAAATCGACGAACGCGAACGCGGTGGCAATACGTTAATTGTAGCGGATGAGGATTTTCAAGACATTCAGGTATATACAATCGGCGATCGCGTTCCCGATCGAGGTGTCTCATCTATTAAATTTATTCCCGGCCATCCCAACGAATGTATTGCCCTCAAAAGCGTCGAACGAGGTGAAACAACAAAAACCTATGCTTTTTGCTTCGATCTAGACGGAAAAATCCTCAGCGAAGAAGTTTTCTTGGGCAACTATAAGTGCGAAGGGGTGGAAATTGTTTAATACTTTGGCATTCAAGCAATTCGGAAAGGAAAAATCCGCTATTAATATAGCCGTTATTGAATTTCCAATTTTTCCGCTCGTCCCCCTTGCTCAGGGGGACAGCGTTGTCCGTATCTGATAATTTCTGTCGTTTTTTGTGAAAGCGGATGTTGGTATTTTTTTTCACAAGTTTCACTTTTGGCGATTGGCCATAGTGGCTGTGGCTTGATCGACGGGCAATACCAACATATCGCTAATGTTTACGTGGGCCGGTCGGGTTACGGAAAACAAAATCACATCGGCAATATCGTCTGGCGTTAGCGGGGTTAGACCTTCGTAGGTCTTCTTGGCGCGTTCCGTATCTCCGTGAAAGCGAACGTTGCTAAATTCCGTTTCTACCAATCCCGGTTCGATGCAAGTAACTTTAATCGCCGTTCCCAACAAATCTTGTTTTAAGCTTTCCGTAATCGATTTCACCGCTGCCTTGGAACCGCAGTACACGTTGCCACCAGGATAGGGTTGGCGACCAGCAATAGAACCAATATTGACAATATGACCGCTGTTGCGGGCGACCATATCCGTTAAAACGGCGCGGGAAACATATAACAATCCCTTGACATTGGTATCGATCATTTCTTCCCAATCTTGATAGTTACCATCTTGAAGGGGATCGACACCGCGGCTCAAACCAGCATTGTTAATTAAAATTTCAATTTCGCGCCATTCGGGGGGCAACGATTCGATGGTATTCTCGACTTGGGTGCGATCGCGTACGTCTAGAGGGACCGTTTTTACTTGCACATCGTATTCTTTTTGGAGTTCGGTCGCTAGTTCTTGCAACCGAGACAAACGGCGAGCTGCCAAAAGCAATTTCGCACCAGCAGCAGCAAAATATTTGGCACAGGAAGCACCAATGCCGCTACTTGCCCCTGTAATAAATACAATCTGGTCTTGTACGGAAGCCATCAATACTCCTTTCCAACTTTCGCTTTGGTGGTTGTTCGGATAGCCAATCGATGTATCTTAATTTTTCTTAAGAAGTGTCCAGCTTTTCTAGAACTAGGCTAAATCTGTTATTGTACGTTAGTTTGACAGTAGGAACAAAAATTATCTTGAAGTCAATGGTAAAACCAGTGCCTGTTAAGCCAATCTCAGGCTAAGCTAGGTTGTAGGGGAAATAAAAGATTGAAACATGAGCGATCTAAGTCACTACGAACAGCTTGGGGTTACTGAGGATGCCTCGTTCGATGAAATTCAAGCCGCAAAAGCGCGTCTTGTAGAACAATATAAAGACGATCGCGCCCGCGTAGAATCCATCGAAGCCGCCTACGATGCGATTTTGATGGAACGCCTCCGGATGCGCCAGGAAGGGAAAATTAAAGTTCCCGAACGCATCCGATATGCGGAAGACAAAGCACCGGCTGCCCCACCCAAAATGAGTGCCAACCCACCACAAAAAAGACCCGAATGGTTGGAACAATTTCTCGACCAGCCAGACAAACAGTTTTTGTGGCGCTCTAGCGGTGCCTTTGCCGTTTTAGCAGCCGTTGGCGTACTGGCCTCTCCTCCCTTGGCTTTAGCTTTAGGTTTTGGGGGAACGCTTTACTTGCTCAATAGCAAAGAAAAACGCTTTGGGCGTTCGGTCTTGCTTTCTCTAGGCGGATTAGCCGTTGGCTTGCTGCTTGGTAACGCCTTAGAAGCTTTGCTACCCCTAACCCTACCTACAGCGGTACAGCCAGAGGCCATTGCGTCGGTGGTCGCTTTGTTGGTGTTGTGGCTAACCAGCAACTACGTTCGATAAAGTCAGGGTTGGCAATTTGGGCGAGTTGTGCTTATCTCTGTAGCAACATTCGCAAAAATGGCTAGCTGGCTTCCAAAAAGAAGTCTAGCAGCAATCTATCGACAGCGGTTGGCAAATCCTCGACAATAGCATCGGGGATGTGAACCGCCAAACGCTGGCGATCGCGAATGCCACACAGAACAGCCATAGCGGGAATTCCGTGAGATTTAGCGGCCATAATGTCGGCTTCCGTATCCCCGACCATAACCGTTTTAGAAGCTGGTGGCAACGAGTCTAGCGCCTCTGCCATCAGCTTTGGTTTGTCTTCCACATCCATGGTTTTTTGACAATCGTGACCGAAACAATAGCGCGACGAAATAGGAAATAGATGACCCAAACGGTTGCAATTCAAACCGGCTTCTAGTTCTAAAATCGTACGCATGGTGAGAATCACCACATCAATTCCTGCTTTTTGCAACCTTTCAATGGCTTCAATCGCACCGGGTTGGGGGCGGTCAAAGGGCAAGAAGGGAGGGCTGTGTATGAGTTTCCGACGGCAACGTGCAAATTGCTGGCTTTGCTGTTCGTCTAAGCCAGATAGTATACCAATTTTATCCTCTCGAACCCGCGATCGCTTCAAAGCCCAAAATTCTTCTTTTGACAAAACGCGTACTTGTTGCTCCCCCGAACGCGTTGCTGCCAGACAATGCTGGTAAACGCGATAGTAGCGCTCGGAAACATCTACGATCGGTCCATCAAAATCGGTGATTAATCTCAGCATTGGTCCATCCACTTGTATCGTTAACGTTTATAACAAATTTCTGTCTTTGGTCATCGCTGCGTTTGGGTACGTGAAAGTCCCAGCTATGGGACAATAAACTCGGATACTACAATGGCTGCCGGAGTTTTTGCCCCAACTATGGCTGATTTCCTTTCCATTTCCCAAACCCTGTCAGCAGCTCGACAGCGATGCCAATCTGGTAACTGGCAAGCTGCCCAACAGCTCTACCAACAAATTCTGGAACAAGATGACCATCAAATAGATGCCTGGTTTGGTTTGGGCGTTGCTGCCTATTTTCAGGGCAACCTCTCGGAAGCCACTACTTGCTGGCAACAGGTTCTAACCATCGATCCGCAACATGTAAAAGCGCTGGCCAACTTGGGATTTGTCTACAAAACCCAAAGCAAGTATACCGAAGCGATCGCCAAATACCAGCAAGCTTTACAACAAAAACCCAATTCCATCGATTTGTGCAACCATTTGGGCAGTACGTTCAAAGCTGCTGGCGACCCCGACGCTGCGATCGCGCAATTTCGCCGTTCCCTAGCCATTCGCCCCAACGCTAGCGCGTACAATCATATCGGACAAATTTTGGTCGCTCGAGGGAACCTCGAGGAAGGCATCGCCTACTACCGACAAGCCATTCAACTGCAGCCAGATTTTGCCGAAGCTACCAACAACCTCGGCATGGCCCTGGCGCAACAACAAGATTTTTCGGCAGCCATCGATTGCTTTCACCAAGCGCTGGCAAACAAACCCCATTCCCCAGAGATTCACAACAACCTCGGCAATACGTTACAAATTCAAGGCCATCTGGAAAATGCGATCGATACCTACCAAAAAGCCTTAGAGCTTCATCCCCAATTTGAAGATGCTTGGGTGAATTTAGGCAATACCTACAAACAACAGCTCCATCTGGCGGCTGCCCGTGAAAGCTATGCAAAAGCTCTTCAACTCAATCCCAACCACCCTCGCGCTCATGTGGGATTGGCTTTGATTTACCTCATGCAGGGAAATTGGTCTGACGGTTTTGCCGAATACGAGTGGCGGGGTCAATTACCTGCCAATCCCCTCTACCATCGGGCTACAGACAAAAAAAATTCCAGCGCTTCTTTGTGGGATGGTTCGCCGCTAGCAGGACGTACGTTGTTTGTATATCCCGAACAAGGCCTTGGCGATACCATTCAGTTCGTTCGCTATATCCCAATCCTAGCACAGCAGGGCGCAGACCTAATTTTTGAATGCCCCGAACCTCTGCAACGTTTGTTTTCCGGTTTGCAAGCGTATGCCACTCTCATTACGCCTGAGGATGAGTTACCAGATTTTGACCTGTACGTGCCTTTAATGGGATTGCCCCATCGATTGGGAACCACGTTGGATACCGTACCGAATACCGTACCTTATCTGGAACCGCCATCTTTGTCGGTGGATGCTTCTTTTCCAGCCAACCAGCTCAAAGTGGGCATGGTTTGGGCGGGGAATCCAGACAATCCCTTGGAAAAACGGCGTTCTGTGGCTTTAGAAGATTTTCTAGCTTTAGCTGACTTACCAGAGATCGCTCTTTACAGCTTGCAAACAGGAGAACCAGCCCAACAGGTAGCCGGTATTCTGGAAATTACCGATTTGGGCAGTCAGTTGGCCGATTTTGCCGATACAGCAGCAGCGATCGCGCAATTGGATTTGGTCATCTCCATCGACACGGCGGTGGCGCATTTGGCGGGGGCTTTAGGCAAACCGGTTTGGTTGCTGTTGCCTTTTGCTGCTGACTGGCGTTGGTTGGTAGGGCGCGAAGATAGCCCCTGGTATCCCACCATGCGTTTGTTCCGCCAACCCGAACCGGGAGATTGGGAGTCGGTGTGGCAGCAGGTGAGGTCCCAACTTTCCCAAATGCAGGCGACTGGTGCTTGTTCTGGTCAATCGGTGCGTCAAGTGGGGTTGGGCTTTCCGTTGAGTTTGAGTACGGCTTGGGGATTGTACGGCATACACTTGACATTGCAGCTTATTTGTGATAGGGAAGCTCCCATCCAACCAGTGTTATTGCAACCGGCAGCGAGCAGCATTTCCTACCTGCATCCGCTCTATCGCCGCTGGCTGCATCCTTTGCTTGCCAAACAGCAGCAGTTGCAGCAAAAACTAGAAGCTGCGGTTCGAGTTCGCTCACCGCAAGGAGAAAATATATATTGCGATTTTCCCGTTCTTTATCCTTTGGGCAATCAATTGGAAACCCTACCAGTATTCGATCGCATAAAAGCGGCAGTTACAATTGGCGTTTTGGTATTTGAAAAGACGCAGCTATCGGCGGCAGCTTTAGAAAAAGCTCAAACCTACGATTGGCTGGTGGTGAGTTCGCGGTGGAACCAACAATTGTTGCAAGAAGCTGGCATTTCCCACGTTCGCACCATTCACGAAGGCGTTGACCTGAGCGTATTTCATCCAGCCCCACCATCGAATTTATTGCGCGATCGCTTTGTGGTATTTTCCGGTGGCAAGTTGGAATATCGCAAAGGGCAGGATTTGGTTGTTGCCGCATTTAAGAAATTTCGCGATCGCCATCCCGAATCCATTTTAATGGTTGCCTGGCACAACTTTTGGCCGGAATTGGTGTCGGAAATTGCCCGCAGCCCCCACGTCGTTGGCTATCCCGAAACTGACAATCGCTCTCGGCTAGCCATCGAATCTTGGTTGGAAGCCAACGGCCTTCCTCCCGAAGCCATCGTTGATGTGGGAACCATTCCCAATCCCATGATGGGGCAAATTTTACGAACCGCCGATGCCGCCGTCTTTCCTTCCCGCGCCGAGGGCGGAACCAACCAAATGGCCAAAGAATGTCTGGCTTGCGGCATACCTACGATTTTATCGGCAAATACCGGACATTTGGATCTAATTAGCGACGACATTTGCTATGCTTTGCGCCATCAAACACCAGCGATACCAGCAGATGACAAAAAAGGATGGGGAGAATCGGATGTGGAAGAAATTGTGGAACAGTTAGAACAAATATACACCGATCGCGCGATCGCCCAAGCCGTTGGCTACCAAGCCAGCCGAACTATGCGAAGTTGGTCTTGGGAAAAACAAGCACAGCACTGGAAGTGGTTTTTGGATGAAGTAATAGAATAATTGGGGAAAAGCGGAAAGCGTATTAGAAATTTTTATTTTTCCCCAGGCGCCCAGGTTCGGAAGGCGCCCAGGTTCGGAAAGCATTCTAACTATCATTGCTACCAGACCGCTGGGGATAAGGTTCGTTGACAAATCCCATTTCTAACAGCTGTTGGTAAGCTTTTTTACCCAGTTCTCGGGTGGGTTGTTGCGATTGGATGATTTGTACTAATAGAGGAACCGCGCGTTCCGGTTGGTTTTGGCTGCGGTATACTAATGCCAAGCGGTAGGTTGCTTCGTCGCGCTTTTGAGCCGTATCGGCAGCGAGGGAGCGTTGGGAACTGGCAATGCGATTGTCAATCCCGGAAAAACTGGATGCAAGTTCTTGGTAGTAGTTGGAGAGGTTGTTGAAAAGCTTTCTGGCTTCTTGGAGTTTGCTAACAGCTGTTTCGTAGTTCTCTTCGGAGATAGCGGTTTTGGCTTCCTCCATTAGTTGTTCGCCACCAGCCATACTTAAAATGTTTTCCCCAGAGGTAGGGCTAACGACTTCCGCTTCTCCTTGGGGTTGGGAGTCGGAACTTTCAATAGCGGAGTTGGTGTTATTGCTTTCGCTGTCGTTCGATTGGGCGGCTATTGGCAAAGCTCCCCAAAACAGCGTCGTCGCCAAGGAAAGTAAGACAATGGCTGGGGTGGAAAGTAGGCGTAGGATTTTGAAGTTCATAAATTCAAGCAACAATAGAAGGCGAGAGGATAACCAGGAATTTGAAGAAATTTTCAAACTGTTGGTGCCAATGATAGGCTATATTATCATTGCTACACCTAGTTAATCGGTGGCCAAAATATCTTTGCAGGCAATTTTAGACATGGTAGCGAGCTGTTAAACAGCGTTGGCGATCGCCTTGCTACCCATTTATGAGAAGTTTTGGTTTCCAGAAAATATTTGAGGAGCGATAGCTGTGACCCCTTCTATACATTCTCCAGAAGACCATTATCCCGGTTTTGGGGTTCCGGAAACCATGCTGGGCTTGGTTCTCCAGCGCGGCGGTGAAGAATTACTGCTGCAAAAGGAAAGCACGCGCTTTACGATTCGCCTCAACGATTATGCTCCTAGAAACTGGCAAAGACAAATTCCGGGTAGTTGGTCTCGGCAAATTTCCCACGTAGCCTTGCACGAAATTCAAGTAGAAGCGCAACAGTTGGATGCGGCCATGTCGCGCTGTCGCCAGTTTGATTGGGTTGAGTTTGCCAGCCATGTCTATCAATGCTTGGAAAATCCCGAGGCGCTGGTTTACCTCACCGACGAGGTAACCTTACACTTTGCTGACATTGACGAAACGACCCGAGAGCAAATTGCAGCAACGGAAAATTTAATTTTGGTACGCCCGGTTGCCGGGATGGAGAATACGTTTATTTTTCGGGTCACGCCACAAAGTCCGGGAAATCCCATCAAAATTGCTAACCGACTGGTTGGACAATCGGAAATTTTATCTGCCGAACCCAATATTGTCTTGCAAAGCCAGCAGCTCTATCGCCCTCAAGATAATCTTTATCACAAGCAATGGTACTTGCAAAACCATGGTAGCGAGAAACAACTGGCTAGCGACTCCCATATTAAGGCGGAAAGAGCTTGGGATGTTACGCGCGGGTTGCGTTCGATTACGGTTGCCATTGCCGACGATGCCATCGATCTAAACCACCCCGATTTGCAAGGCATGGGCAAAATTGTTGCCCCCAGAGACTTTCGCGAACGAGATTTTGTGCCGCTACCAGGAGAAAATAGCGACAATCACGGTACGGCTTGTGCTGGGGTTGCTGTTGCTGAAGAAACCGGTACGGGCATTGTGGGCGTAGCCCCTGGCTGTGCTTTGATGCCCATCCGTACGAGCGGTTATTTGGATGATAATTCCATCGAACAGTTATTTGAATGGGCGATGGAAAAAGGGGCCGATGTGATTTCTTGCAGTTGGGGAGCCAGTGGCGTTCATTTTCCCCTCAGCGACCGGCAACGGGCCGTTATTCACCGCGCTGCTACTCAAGGCAGAGATGGCAAAGGCTGCGTGGTCATATTTGCTGCTGGCAATGCCAATCGCCCGGTTAACGGCACCATCAATGAAAGCGGCTGGCCCAACAAAGCTCTCAAAGGCTCTACCAAATGGCTGAATGGCTATGCCGTACATCCCGATACCATTGCCGTGTCTGCCTGTACCAGCCTCGCTAAAAAAGCGGCCTACAGCAATTGGGGCAACAGCATTTCAATTTGTGCCCCCAGCAACAACGCACCGCCAGGTTTGTGGCTGCAATCCACTGGCTACGTGCAAACCCCACCGCAAATTAACACTTGGTTGCCTGGTTTGGGGGTGTTCACGGCCGATCGCTTGGGAAGTGCTGGTTACGATACGGGAGATTTTACCGGTACCTTTGGCGGTACGTCCAGTGCTTGTCCGGTGATTGCTGGGGTCGCTGCTTTAATTTTGTCGGTGAATCCGGAGTTGACGGCCCGGGAGGTGAAGCAGATTCTTCAGGAAACCACAGATAAAATAGAAGATTCCGAACCCGACCCACAACTAGGGATTCGCATGGGTAAGTACGATAGCAACGGGCATTCCCAGTGGTTTGGTTACGGGAGGGTGAATGCTTATAAAGCCGTACAAAGAGCAGAACAAAAGCGCGCACGGACATTTCGTGTTTCCCGGCAAATTCGCTCTGCCAACCGCCAGCCAGTGGAGATTGCCGATTACCAAGCCGAATCTTCTCGGGGATTTTCGCTGCGGTCTCTGTTTCGCCAACAACAACGAACGTCGGCTTCGCTCAGTTCCAAGCTAGGAACGACCAGTACGATTTCTATTTCCGAATCTTCGCCGGTACGCGATATTCAAGTGTTTGTGGATATCGAACACGATTTTTTAGGAGATTTGGATATTTTCTTGATTTCTCCTGACGAAACTAGGGTTTTGCTGCAACCTAGAACCCTAGGAAGTCAAAAGTTGCTGTCTAAAACTTATTCGTTACAAACTACACCCACGCTGAAAAAAGTTCTCAACAAATCGGCTCAAGGAACTTGGCAGCTTTGGATTGTCGATTGCGCTGTTGGGGATACTGGCAAACTCCACGGATGGGAGCTTCGGTTGGGGATTTAGAAAACGTTTCTGGTAGATTCGGAAAAAATTACTTGGCTTTTTTGGCTTTGAATTTGGAGCGATCGGCGATCGCCCCTGTGAATTTTCATCAACCCTTCTACTTCATGGGCTTGGACGAACTGCATCCACCCACTCCCATTCGCCGGATCCATTTCATTTTGACCGTCCCAGTCAAAAACAAAACGCTCTTTCCCGTTAACCTCCTCTATCTCTCCATTAAAACCACCAACAACGAGTCCAAATTGGAACTCGCCTCATAATCTTGTTGGATTTCAATGTAGGCTTGCGTTTCCATGTTGAAGTAGTCTTCATCCCACATGTCCATTTCGTAGATATGCCAGGTACCAACAAAAGGGCTTTGCTGGGAGGCTGGTTTGGATTTCATCGCCAAAACTCCTTACCTTGGTTCGATCGAAATGGGCAGTTCCTATGGCTTCCGTTCTCGTTGGTTGCCACGTTCGGATGGAGCAGCATATTGCGAAAAAATTATAGCATTTTTCGACAAACACGATCGGGATTTTGTAGGTTCTCTATGGCTCGTTTTCCTGGTTCTGTTCGTCTAAAGGGGGGGGCACTTCTTCTACAGGTCGGATAATTGGTGGGGCCGTGGTTTTTTCGGACTGGAAGACAGCTTTTAACGCTTCATCCAGGGTTTCTGCCATGGCAATGCGATTTTCCGAAACCACAATGACGCGCGCTAGGCTAGGCAAGCTGGTTTGCTCTGCTTCCAAATAGAGTGGTTCTACATATAGCAAAGATTGTTCGATGGGGATCACCAATAAATTGCCTTGAATCACCCGCGATCCCCTCCGGTTCCAGAGGGAAATTTGCTCGGAAATTACAGGGTCTTGGTTGATGCGGGCTTCGACTTGTTCGGGACCGTAGACCAATTCTTGTTTGGGAAATTGATAGAGCAACAATTTGCCATAGCGATCGCGATCGGAACGAGCAGCCAACCAACCAACCAAATTATTGCGGCTTTGGGGCGTAAACGGCGACAGCAAAATAAACTCTTCCGACTCAGCCGTTGGCAACCGCATAATCAGATAGTACGGTTCCACTGGTCGCGATTCGCCAGCATAAATTTCAGAAGGAATCCGCCATTGGTCTTCCCGGTTGTAAAAGACCTGCGGATCTTTCATGTGGTAGGTCAGCAATCGTTGCGACTGAATGCTGAAGAAATCTACAGGATAGCGGATGTGGCTGCTGAGGGGAACCGGCATGTCCGACAGCGGACGAAAGAGATTGGGGAAAATTTGTTGCCAGCTTTGGACGATGGGGTCGTCTTCATCGGCTATATAAAACGCCACATTGCCGTTGTAAGCATCCACCACCACTTTCACCGAGTTGCGAATGTAGTTAAACTCTTCTTCTCCCGGATCGGAGTAAGGAAAATAATTACTAGTGGTATAGGCATCAATAATCCAATAGAGGTAGTTATTGGCTTGATTCTCTTGCTCGGCTTCCCTATTGGCATACAGATCGGCATCAGCCACAACCATATAGGGATCGCTGTCGTAGCGTAAAAACGGTGCGATCGCTTGCACCCGTTCGCGGATATTGCGACGAAACAACAAACGAGTTTGAGGCTGCAAATTCTGGGTTAAGACAATTTGCCAGTTATTAAAATATTGGGCATACAACCACCGCCGCCACCAAGACCCTAACGGAACGCCACCTTGACCATCGTAATTGTTATATACGTTCTCATTACCGCTGGGATAATCCAATTCTTTTACCTTACTAGGAGCCATAACAAAGGGGTTCGTGAGTTCTCCATAGTAAATTCGTGGCTGACCGATGGGAATACTGGCACGAATGCGCTCGGAAGAAGTTCCTAGAGTAGTCACATTTTCCGGAGTATCAATATTGGGATCGTTCACGCCAATATCTTTAATGTAGTAATCTGGCAAACCGCTGGGGGCTACCGTATTCACCGGACTCATGGTAAACCCGTAGCCGTGGGTATAAATCAGATGTTTGTTTACCCAACGCTGTGCTTCCGAAGGCAATGCTTGGTAATCCAACTCCCGCGCTGATAAAAATACCTGTTGTTGTTCCGTTTGGCGGGGGTCATTGGGAGTTGGCATGCGTTTAATGGTGTAGCGGTCTACGTCGGCATCGAGAAACGCATAGTAAAGGCGAATTTGCTGTAACTGGCGGTTGGTGGCCAAAAGCGGTCGTTTGTCCCACAGGCGGATATTGCTCACAGTCATTTCTTGTTCTTGCATCAACTCCTCGTAGGTGAGTTGACCTTCTGGTTGGAAGGTTTTGGCATCGATGCGATCGAGAGCAAAAGCCTGGCGCGTGAAGTTAATATTGTGTTCGATATAAGGTCGTTCCCGTTCCAGTTCGTTGGGTTGTACGATCAAGTTTTCCACTGCCATGGGCAGGAAGATGCTGCCGACGGTGGCAAGGCCAATATAGGCAACCAAACCAATGGTGAATATTGGTATGGTAAAACGTTTTTGCGGCGGTTTCGAGGTAGGCAAGCTTGTTGGTTGGTGGTGTCGGTATCGGTCGGATGTTTGACGTTTGGCGAACAAAGCACGCCAAAATAAAAATCCTGCCAACAGCAAAGCCACCAAGGTAAGCAGGGTATATACAGGAAAAAGAACGTTGACTGTGGTATAGTTGGCACCGTAGGTCACACCTTGCTGGGCGTTCAGCATTTGATAGCGTTCCAGCCAGTGGTTAAGGGCGATCGCAGCGAGCAAAAATCCCCCCAAAAGTTGTAGGTGTTGCTGTTGGGCAGCAGAAATCCCCACAAAACGTCCGTGACCGAGGCTATTGCCCTGACGCAGATACAGTAAAGCGATCGCAACACTCGTGTATAAAAACAATCCCAACAGCCAAAATTCCAACAGTTCCCAAAAAGGAAGTTGGAATAGGTAAAAACCCACATCCAGATGAAAAATCGGGTCGGCAGTGCCAAAATCAACCGGATGGGAAAACAGGAGAATTTTGCTCCAATGTTGGGAAAACAGCCACGCCAGCCCCAAAGCAAATACCACGGCTATGGCATAGAGACAACCATGGGGAAACACCACCACAGCCAAGGTAATGCCTGCCAGGGCTACCCCAGACCACCAATGCTGGGTATAGGTGAGAATATCTTGCCAAAGCACGCGAAATCCCAATGATGTGGGCAAAGGAGTCCAAGTTGGCGTGGGCGTTTCCACTGGCATACGCCAGCTAGTAGCCATGACTTGCCCGTAATGCAACAGAACCACACCTACCAGAAAAGATAACCCCACAATGCTAGCCAGCAACCAGCGGAATTTCATCGCCGAACCGGAAGGAAGGTCGCTTTCTTTGGCTGGGGGTTTGGTTTCTAGCTTGCTAGCTAGGGAGAAATTCCCCCACAAAAACGCACCGCTGAGTATAGCGATCGCTATCCAAAGCACCACGCGAGTTATAGCCCGCGTTTGGAAAACATCTAAATATTGGACTTGGTAAAACCAAAATCCTTCTGCCACTAGGGTGACTGCCAAATCCAAAACCACTATCCCTGCAAAAACCAACAGGGATAGCCAGATAATTCGATGCTGCCAGCGCTTCGATTTGGTCATAAATTGGCGGCGACAAACGGTATTCTCAATTTTAGCGAACCCCCCCCATAGATATAGCAAAGGCAGCTTACGACACCCCTGGTCGCAAGCTGCCTTTTCCATGGATGCATCTTTTTTTAGCTATATTTTTTTCTCGAACTCGTTTCTGATTCTAAATTGAATAGCAATTGCAAAGTCTGCATGGCATGACGGCGGGCTTCGCTATCCTGTTGGGCGCGTAGTTGCACCATCGGATCGTGGAGAATTTTATTAACAATGCCCCGGGTCAGAGCCTCAATAACCTCTTGATGTTTTTCGGCAAATTCCGAACCCAGCCGGGAAAGAGCCTTTTCCATTTCCTGTTCGCGGATGGTTTCGGCTTTCTTGCGCAGGCTGTTAATGGTAGGAATGGTTTCTAGAGAATGCCACCAAACTTCAAAAGAGTTCGTTTCATCTTCCAGGATTTTTTCCGCTTCCATCATCATCTTACGGCGGGTTTCCTGGTTTTGAGCTACCACAGCCTTCAGATCGTCTACGTTAAACGCTTGGATGTTATCTAAGTCTTTCACATCCGCATCGATGTTGCGCGGAACGGAAATATCCAGCAACATCATCTGATGGTCTGCCGGAAGGTTGCTTTCTAACTTAGCGCGATCCAAGATGGGTTCGGTGGAAGCCGTACTGGTAAATACTACATCCGAATGGCCCAAGGTAGACGTCAAATCCGACAGCTGGGCCACTTCAATGGTGGCTTCGTTGCTAAAGCGTTCGGCTAGTTCTTCCGCACGTTTGCGGGTGCGATTGAGAACGGTGATGGACTGACATCCTTTGGCTAGCAAATGCTGCACCAGCAACCGGGACATTTTGCCAGCGCCGACAATGGTCACGCGCGCCGAACGCAAGTTTTGCCGCTTCATTTCGGCTAGTTCTACTGCTGCCGAACTAATGGAGACAGCGCCGGTATTGATACTGGTTTCGGAACGTACGCGCTTGCCGGCAGTGATGGCTTGTTTGAACAGTTGGTTGAGAACCCGGCCCAACCCTTTGTGCTGTTGTGCTAGTTTGTGGGCGTGTTTGACTTGCGAAAGGATTTGTCCTTCGCCCACAACCAAACTATCCAATCCCGCAGAAACGCGCATTAAGTGCATCACGGCATCTTGCTGCAGTAGAATAAATAGATGCTGGCGCAGGGTTCCTTTTGGAATGGAGCTATAGTCTGACAGGAATCGAATCACTTCCAAAGTACCTGCTTCGGTGGATTGAGTCACTACATAAATTTCCAAACGGTTGCAGGTACTGATGATGGCGGCTTCTTCAATGTTGGGATACGAGTTGAGTTCGGCGAGTACGCTATCGAGTTTGGCTTCTGGGATGGTTAGCGGTTCTCGCATGTCTACCGATGCCGTTTTGTGGCTTACCCCTACGACGGCAATATTCATAAGTAAACCTCCGGGAGTTTGGAAACTTCGTCTGCTGCGAGTGCCAGAAAATACGATTTGTAGGATTCGGTTGGAAAAGGAAACCCAGTTTTTGGTAGGAACTGGGAAAACCAAAGCAATTGGGAACTCCTGTTTGCCCAGGCGATCGCTTGTTTTTTTTACCAGCAGCACCATTCTTTTAGAGAATGTTGTTGCTATTTAATTCTAGAGCTTTGGTTCTAGAGTTGGGAACGGGTGAGCGTTCGGCGGTAGGAACTCGAACGCTTCTCCATCAATCGTATTGGGGTTCTGAAAGAATGAAGTGGGAAGCTATTGGTGTTCTCCTTCCCGTTGCGATCGCTTTTTCTTAATGGTTTACCGCAATTGCAAGGTTTTGGGTTGGTCGAACAAATGGATGGTATCCACAAAGCGGGCCGTTTTCGATTGCGTGGAGATGACCAACGATTCCGTACGGGCACCACCGTGGAAATAGCGCACGCCTTTCATGAGGGTTCCGGGAGTAATGCCGCTGGCGGCAAACAAGACGGTTTCGCCGCTGGCTAGTTCTTCTGCCGTATAGACCTTGTCGGGGTTTTCAACGCCCATACTTTTCAGCCGGTCGATGTTGTCTTGCTTGCTTTCGCCAATCAAACCGGTTTGGACCACGGATGGATCGTAGACCAGTTGCCCTTGGAAATGACCGCCCAAGCAGCGCATGGCAGCAGCGGTGATGACACCTTCTGGTGCAGCGCCAATGCCCATCAGTGCGTGGACGTTGGTTCCGGAGAAGGCACAGGAAAGCGCAGCGGAAATGTCGCCGTCGCTAATCAAGCGTACCCGGGCACCAGCATCGCGAATTTCTTGGATCAATTGTTTGTGGCGAGAACGGTCCATGACCACAACCACCAGTTCCTCAATGTTGCGGTTCATGCACTCGGCAAGAATTTTGAGGTTTTCGGTGGGGGATTTGCTGATGTCTAGATGACCGCGTGCCACTGGAGGGGCAGCTAGTTTGGTCATGTAGATATCGGGGGCGTTGAATAAGCCGCCTTTTTCGGAAATGGCTAGCACTGCCATGGAACCGTCTTGACCGGAAGCTACCAAGTTGGTGCCTTCGCAGGGGTCTACGGCTAGGTCGACTTCCACGAGTTCGTTAACGTTGCAAATTTGTGTGGCATCTTCGCGGGTGCAAACGCCCACTTCTTCACCAATATAGAGCATGGGCGCTTCGTCGCGTTCCCCTTCGCCGATGACGATGCGGCCGCGCATTTGGATATCGTTGAGGCGCTTGCGCATGGCTTCCACCGCCACGTGGTCGGCGGTATGCTTGTCGCCTTTGCCCATCCAGTAACCAGATGCGATCGCCGCTTTTTCTACTACCTCGATAATCTCTAAACCTAGGGTTGTTTCTATCAAAGTCTTTCCTCCCGATGAAAATCTGCTTGAATCTATACCAATGCCCGCTTTAGGTCGCGCTTTTTGCCAGTTGCCTGGGTTCAAATCGCTAGCCTGTGGGACTCCCTTCTGGCGACCGTCTGGCTAACAGCCAAATCAAGCCAGTTAGGACATATTCAGCTGGGCTTTCCCGCCAGGCGAAAACTTCGCTTTCACAGAAAGCGATCCACACCTGGACTACGGCATACATGCTTGGTACTTTTTTTCTTTACTCAACCAGAGCTCAAGTGTGGTTCCGGTCGCCAGGTGGCTTGTTTCTTCTCAGCGTTCACTGTAAAAGTCTATCAGAGGGTGGATGCCTTTACTGGAGCTTCAGGGGACTGTGCGTGTTAAGTTTTACAAATTTTTCCAGAGTCCGAATCGCCTAGCGTTGACCTAAAGGGAAGCTTTGCCCAACGCCCAGAAAACATTTACAAAGATTGATGTTTTTGGCGATCGCACTACTGCCATTTGGCTGGAATGCCCCAATCCCCCCATTTGCCGATGGTATATGGAACAAAATTTTGCTCGCTCCATTGACGTTCCGGGAAAATGCTTCGTAGTATTACCATAAGGTAAACAAGTGTAAAGCGAATCTTATAAACTGAAAATAAATCTGGAAACCATTCAACATGCAGCTTTCAAAAATTAAGTCTTTTGGAAAAAAAATCTTTTTATATTTGGCCTGTAGCCTCTTAACTTTAACGCTGTGGGTTGTATCTCCAAACGCCTTCGCCTACGACAATTCGGAGTTGTTGCCAGAACAATCCACGCCAATTATCGATCTAGCAAATATTTTGACCTCGGCTCAAGAAGAAAAGTTAATATCTGATATCGAGCAATTGGAAGAGGACACCGGTTGGAAAGTGCGCGTTTTAACCCAATACGAACGGACCCCAGGCAATGCCGTACGGGATTTTTGGGATTTAAACGATAAAAGTATTGTTACCATTGCCGACCCCCGTGGTGGCAATTTACTTAACTTCAACGTTGGTTTAGACGTGTACGAATTTCTCCCCAGAACCTTTTGGGTAGAACTCCAAACTCGCTACGGCAATCAATTTTACGTTCGCGATAACGGCGAAGACGCAGCCATCCTAGATTCTTTACAATCCATCAAAGGTTGCCTGCGCCAGGGAGGCTGTGAAGTCGTACCCGGTTTACCCAGGGAACAGTGGATTTTAACCCTCATCACCTCAGCCATTGGCGGACTTGTGTTCGGTTTTGCTGCCCATCCCCGCAAAAAAGGGCAAATTGTGGCCTGGCAATGGGCTTTAATTTTCTCTCCCCTATGGAGCATTCTATTCATTGCCTTTGGCATTGGACCAGTGGTTTCCCGCACGGCAGATTGGTTGCCCCTGGTACGCAATATTCTCGCTTTCCTGATTGGTGCTTTAGCAGCGTATCTCTCTCCCGGCTTTGGCAAACCCGATTTGTCGGAATCAGAGACGTAGTTGGTGGTTTGAAGAGATAAGTGTATGGGGGCACGGGGGCATCATCGGGGCACCCTTGGGCAGGCTCAGGGCAAGTCGGGGTATGGTCGAAAACAGTTCCGGCTTGCATTTCTATCTCCCAAGCTCAGTAAGCTCGGTAGGCTCGGTAAGCTCCCACATTCTCTACCTTCCCTAAAACAACGCATTTTGTACTATGGTTTTGATACAAGATCGCTGGATAAGGAAACGATAACCGTGCTTATGGAATGGCACAAAACAGATGCTCAAAGCCTGGCCATTATCGACCGGGAAATCGGCGAGCATAGTTTTAGCGCCGCAGAATACGAAATTGTGCGTCGCATTATTTATGCTACGGCTGATTTTGAATATAAATCGTTAATTCGTTTTTCCGAACAGGCTTTGCAAGCAGGTGCAGCAGCTCTAGCTGCTAGAACCACGATTGTGGTGGATGTGCCGATGGTTCAAGTAGGCATTACGCCGCACTTACAAAATACTTTTGCCAATCCCGTATTTATTGGCGTGGAAGCGCTAACCCGACCGCAAAAGGAAAAAACTCGTACGGCTTGGGGCATTGAAACCCTTGCCAGACGCTATCCGGAAGCGATTTTTGCGATCGGCCAGTCGCAAACGGCATTGACTTCGTTGGTGGAATTGGTGGAAGCTGAAGAAATTCGACCCGCTTTGGTGATTGGTACGCCAGCGGGGTTTGTGGGGGTCGATGTAGCAAAAGCACGCCTGAACGATTCCATGGTTCCCAACATCCATATCGAAGGTCGTAAAGGCGGCTCTTTGGTAGCCGTAGCGATTGTAACGGGATTGGTGGATTTGGCTTGGCAAGCCTACGGTCAAGAAGGAAATGCATGAACGATTAGCGAACTTTTCGATCCATGGCTGGTCGCCGTTTGGCAGAGACGGTTTGCCGGCGGCGTGGTTTGCTTTTGGGCGTTTTTTGTAGGTAAGGCCGCATTTCCAAGAAAAATTCCCGATGCAAACAGGGATAATCGCTCAACCACATATCCCGGTTGGGCAAGTAAATATCGGTGGTTTTGGCAATGCGTTTGAAGTTGCCTTGATACGACAGTACCACCATTTCGGCAACATCCCCTGGTTTGATGTTTTTGTGGTTCCGCTGCAATCGCACTTGGGAGATGGCGGTAAATCCTTCTTCATCTCCCACTTCTACGTTCAAACGCCGTTCGCGGTTTTCCACGACCACCAATTCACCTTTTTCGTTAACGTTTTCTTCTACGCCAATCAGTTCTTCGGTGACAAATAAATCCAATACTTTTCCCCGCCACAAAGCTGCATAGGGAAAACGACGGTATCCTTGATTGTGCCAGCTAGCTAGGGCAATTGGTCCCCAAAACCAATACAAACCAGCTGCGATCGCTATCAAGAATACCAAAAGTTTCAACAAACCGCCAGAAAGAGGCAACAAAACCAATCCCGCCACCACAGTACCAATGGCGGAAAAAATCAGACGTTTGAGCAAATCGGGCCACTCTCCCCAGTAGTATTGGTATTGAGGCCCAGTAGCCAAAATGGGAATTAGCTGTTGTACGGTTTTTTGCTTCAGAGGTACGAGCATATTGCCATTGTCACTTTATATAGTTGGGTTTGGAAAACATACCGCAAGCGGCAACATTTCGATTTTAGCAAAATCTTGCTGGTAGGGAATTTCGATGGATTTTTTCTGGAGTATGGTTGTTGCTGGTCGTGGTGCTCGATCGAGATCTAATTTTCCCTCTATTTTCATTTACGATATGGATGGTAGGGAAATATTTTAGGAATTAAGTTCATGGCTGAAATGAGCAAAGAGGAAATGCGCGATCGCTTGGGAAATCTCAATCAAATTCGCGATTTGCTATTTGGCGAGCAGTTGCAGGAATACGACCGTCGGTTTAGCGAATTAGAATCGAATTTAAATTCGCTACAGCAGCAAATGCAACAGCAAATCGAGCAACTCCGCGAGTCGCTAACAGCGGAGCTGCGAAACACTAGAGATGCTTTAGAAAAGAAAGTGAAATATATTAGTGCTGCCGCAGATGAAGAAATTGATAGCCTGCGCGAACAGCTCGAAAATAGCGATCGCAAATTCAACAGTCATATTACCAGTGTAGACCGGAATATGCGTTCCCAAACTGGGGAAATCCGCGAAGAACTCAGCAAAACTAAAAACCATTTAGAAACAGAAATCCAGCAACTCCAACAACATTTGCTGGAAGAATTGCAGCAGCATTATCAGGATTTGACGGATACCAAGCTTTCCCGGGAGGATATGTCAGAAATTTTGTTCGATTTGTGCATGCGGCTAAAAAGCGATTCTGGTGGGCAAGACAATCAGCAAGCCTCGGAAAACGAAGCAGATAACAACCGGGAACTCTATTTGCCGCAATCCCAAGCGTATTACCAACCAGAAAACCATCCAGAAACTTAATATAAATCCTGCTTTGCCGAACGATGGGAAAACGCTGAACGATGGGAACACTTTGTAAGGGAAAGTTGCCAAAACTTGTTACTCTATCTAATAAATATTATTGTTGTCTCCAGTCTCCCGAGCGAATAGCTATAAAGTCCAACAAGTGGCATCCATAGGGTAGCCAAATGGGTGCAGTTACAACAACCGATCGAGAACCGTTACAATGGTTGAAAGCAGCATCGCTTTCCTGGTCGGTAAAGATGTCACGCTTTTGAGCTGTTAAGCATTCTTGGGGGTCGAAATATCTATACGTATGAATGCCGGCAATATGGAAGTTGGCTAGCCGTATCTTTAGAGATTGATTTTGGCATTGTAAGAGGGATATGAGCGATTCATCCAAGCATCACCAATCGGAGACCGAGTCTTTACAGGCATTGCAAGAAATTTTAACTCAGGTGAGCGATCGCCATCCCGAACCGGTTTCCGATTCGTCAGAACCCATATCGGATTTGGTAGATATTTTGGTGGATGGTCCAGATGCGGAAGATGCTTCTCCCCAACCGCAAGCAATCGAGGCATCACCATCGTCGGCTAGCCATGGAGAGGCAAACGAACAAACCGATGAGGAAGCAACGACAACGTTGACCGATTCTTCCCCCTCAGATACTCCTCCCACGCCAAAACCCCGTCGCCGACGCTTGCAGCAAATATTGTGGACTTTGCAGCAGCAAGAACAGCAGGGATTGATGGCTGTTGCCCAGGAATCCTCATTTCAATCGCAACCAAGTTCGCCTCCATCGCCAAAACAATCATCTCCTTCCAAACCAAACAAAACCAATTCTTCTTCTACTAGCAATTTCGTTCCTAAAAAACAAGCAATATCCTACAATTATCCCACGCAAGAGGAATGGGAGCAACTACAAGAATCAGTAAAAAAGTTGCAAAAACAAATTCAGAATTTAAAACAGCAACTTTACGAACCCACGGAGCTAGTAAATCCCTTACTGCCGCTGATTGCGGAGTTAATGGAATCCAAAATTGACGAATCCAAAGACGATATTTTTGAAGTGATGGTGCCGGTCCTCGATCGCGCGATCGCCGAACGCGGCCGTCAAGACCGGATTGCCATGAGCAAAGCCCTTTCTCATGTCATTCCAGCCGCCATTTCCGAACATATTCGCGAAGATCCAGAAGATGTGGCCCGAGCCTTAGCTCCTACCATGGGAGCAGCGATTCAAGAACAAATTCGTCTGGAACGGGATGCCATGGTCGATGCTTTGTATCCCGTAATCGGCAATACCGTAAGTAAGTACATGGGCGAGCTGGTTAAGTCCATTAACGATAAAATTGAGAAAACCCTCAGCGTAGAAGGGGTTACCCGTAAGGTTAAAGCGCGGATGCAGGGAGTTTCGGAAGCAGAACTAATTTTCCGCGAATCCATGAAGTTTGCCGTTCGGGCGGTTTTTCTGATTCAAAAAGAATCTGGTTTGGCGATCGCGGAAGCCCAACCCGAGGACATGGACAAGCTAGAATCAGACATGATTGCCGGCATGCTCACTGCCATTCGCAGTTTTGCCAACGATACCCTTTCGGTGGGAGAAACCGCTTCCGAACTCCACGAAATCGAATACGACACCTTTCAAATCGAACTGGAAGTAGCGGGATATTGCTATCTGGCGGTTGTGGTCCAAGGAGAACCCACTTCCCAATTTATCAGCAAAATGCGGAATACCTTGAGCAAAATTGTAGAACGCTACCATCAACCCATCAAAAATTTTGATGGCGACCCAGAAACCGTACCCCAAGAAATTCCCACTCTGTTAGACGAGCTATCTCACGCTCACCAGCAAGAACTCGTCGCCAAGTCTCGCCGCCACCCACCTGCCTTATTGGTGATTTTCCTATTGTTGCTGGGGATATTTGGTTTTTGGGGATGGCGTCACTGGCAGCAGCAGTATGTTATTGGAAAAATAGAAAAAGCTTGGAAGACCACCCCTTCTTTGGCTATTTACCAACTGCAAGCCCAAGCCAAGGGGTCGGAAGTAGTGCTATCTGGCAAATTGCCAACCGCCTCTTTGCGCCAGCAAGCTGGCAATATTGCTGCCGCCACGATAGAAAATCGCACCGTCAACAATCAAATTGTAGCGGCTGATGTTCCCCCCTATCCAGAACAAATTGCCGGAGAAGTGCAACGGCTAACCAACGTGTTTAACCAACAAGAAGGTATTGAAATTGCTACCACCTACGAAAACGGAGAACTAACTGTTACCGGTCAAGTACAAAACCCCACGGATGCTCGTCGCATTACCACAGCTATGGAACAAATTCCGGGGTTGCCGAAGTTGATGGTGGCATTACAATTTGGAGATGTTCCCGTCACCACACGTTTGTACTTTCCTGCTGGGTCCAACCAACTATCGCCAACAGCATTGCAGGAACTTTTGTTGCCAGTGATACAGTTTCTTCAAGACCATCCCCAGGTACAACTAACCATTATCGGTCATACAGACCCGAGTGGCGACCGTGCTACCAACGAGAAACTATCCCAACAAAGAGCTAAAGCGGTACAAAAAGCGTTACAAAATCAAGGAATTAACAGCCAACGGTTGCAAGTTCGTGGCATTCCCGACCCCCCTCCCCGTTGGGATACCAGCCAACCCACAAGATGGGCACGGATTGTTCGTTTTGAGACCCAGTTTTCAAACATCCCCAATCTAAGGTAATTTGTAATATAAGTAAGTAGTAAGACGGATTTCTGTATTGTTTCCTGTTTTCCCTTGCCGAATCGCTTTTTCTTATGAAACCAATTCTCGAACAACTCCTGGCTCAACATCGTATTGAGTATTTAGAACTAGATAGCAATCTGGCGATCGCATCTTTTTCGCCAGGTGCCAGTTTCTATAGCGAATCTCCGCAAAACATAGCCATTGGTCAAGATATCCGTTTGGGATTTCCAGAACTAATTGGTGCCGAAGAAACCCTATACAATATCTTAACTGGCAAACAATCTACCTTTGAAATTTGTGGAATTCGCCGGGGAAAATGCGAACAAAGGTCTCCCTACATTGATTTGCGGGTGTTTGCCGATGGATCGACGTCGCAGCAATTGGTGGTTTCCATCGAAGATGTCAGCGAACGAATGCAACTAAAACAAACCTTGGTACAGCGAAACAACGATACCAGCTTGCTGTATCAGGCACTAGCCACTGCCAAGGATGATTTGGATAAAATGATTAAATCCATGGCAGATGCTTTGCTGGTCACAGATGAAAGTGGCACCATCAAAACCATCAATCAAGCCACCAAGGAGTTGTTTGGCTATACAGAAGAGGAACTGCTGGAATCTCCGATCGATTGTATTATTTCCGATAGCGATCGCGCTCAGGAAATTCGCGAACGCGCTCGTTCCTCCCACGGCGAGTTTTGGGAAGTAACCTGTTATAAAAAGAACGGTGAAGAAATTACCGTTTCCCTTTCCTGTGCTGTCATTCAAGGTCGCGTCGCACAAACCCAAGATTTTGTCTATATTGCCCGAGATATTACTGCCCGCAAACGTGCTGAAGAACAACTAGAATATGCACGCCGTCAGGCCGAACTAGCTTCTCAAGCCAAAAGCAGTTTTTTAGCCAATATGAGCCACGAAATTCGTACTCCCTTGAATGCGGTTTTGGGCATGGCTGGGTTGCTGGCGGAAAGCAAACTAACGGCAGAGCAGCAAGATTTGGTAGAAACAATTCGCGTTAGTGGCGATGCCCTCCTAAGTTTGATTAACGAAATTTTGGATCTATCCAAGTTAGAAGCTGGGGAAATGGTGCTGGAAGAAGAAGATTTTCAGCTATCTACTTGTATGGAAGAATCCGTAGAACTCGTTGCTTCCAATGCTGCCGAGAAGGGATTGGATATTGCTGCCTTGTGTACCCCAGAAGTTCCCGATTTTTTATGGGGCGATCGCGATCGCTTGCGTCAAATTCTTATAAATTTAGTTAGCAATGCGGTTAAATTTACCGAACAAGGATATGTTACGGTGAGTTCCCATTTGGTATCGCAAACCGAAACCACTGCCACAGTTTGCTTGCAAGTCACCGATACTGGCATCGGGATTCGCCAAGAAAACTGCGAAAAATTATTTCAACCATTTTCTCAAGTATATTCCCAGTCCACTCGCCGCAAGGGCGGTACTGGCTTGGGATTGGCCATTTGCCAACAACTAACCCAACTCATGAACGGTCAAATTCAGGTAGATAGCGAAGTGGGTCAAGGGTCTACCTTTTCGGTAACCATTCCTTTTCCCAAACAAACCTCTCCGTCGCAGCGTTACCAACCTAGCTGGCAAGGATATCGCCTGTTGGTTGCTGATTCTAGTGTCATTTCTAGAAAGGCCATTCAATACCAACTCCAAGCTTGGGGAATAGAAACCACTGGTGTCAGTAGCAGTACGGAGATTATCGAAACGTTACAACAGGCAAACCACCACCAAATTCCTTACCATGGTGTTTTCTTGGATATTGACCTACCACCGCAGGGGGGTTGGGTTGGTCTCCAGCAAATCAAAAAGCATCCCCAACTGGCATCTACGCCCATTGTATTGTTAAGTTCTATGAACCAACGCCAGCAAGCAAGAAAAGCTCAAAAAGCTGGCTTGACAGCAATGGCGGTGAAACCGGTTAAACGAGAAAAGCTGCGCGAAATTTTGACGCAGGTCCTGCCCAGTGACACAATAGAAACTCCTAACAAGCTATCACAAACTGGGTTTGCTTCTAAAGAGCCATTTTTCCCTCCCAACGACAACACAAAATCGAAGTTACGGATTTTGGTGGCGGAGGATAATCCTGTCAACCGCAAAGTGGCTTGCAAGCAGTTAGAAAATTTGGGATATTCTGCTGATGTAGCTAGCAACGGCGAAGAAGTATTGCAGCGTTTGGAAAACCAAGTCTACGATATTATCTTTATGGATTGCCAAATGCCAGTTCTAGATGGGTATACCACCACAAAAATGGTTCGCCAGCGTTGGCCAAACCACGAAACAGATATTTTATATCCTGTGGTGATTGCCATGACTGCCAATGCTATGAGCGAAGACCGAGAAAAATGCTTGGATGTTGGTATGAATGATTATATCAGCAAACCCGTTCGCAAAGATCGATTGCGGGACATTTTGACGAATTGGAGTCAAAAACTTAGTTTTTGTACTTCTATTTCAAAAGAAGAAACCTAAAGTCAGCCGTCATGAGGGAAATGGACCCTTTTTACAGGGGTCCAAAATCTAAATATCTAGATCCAGTGCAAATAATATGTCAAAATGGGAAACAGTATTTAGCTTGAAAACTAGGTTTATTTTTATTGTTTTTGTTTATAATTTCAGTAAAAAACAATAGAGGTAGCCAGTTCGAGTAAAATTTGATTTTGAAAACTTTTTAAAAAGGTATTTCTTTTCGATCCCTAGGGAATCTAAAATTTTAAATTGGTAGATGGTTGATTGTTTGCTGGGAAAATCCGCTCGGAAAAAAGCAAGGGAAATAGAATTGTTGGTTTGCAAGTTGATATGAGACAAAAATAGCTAAATTTTCGCTATTACTAGCCAGTGAATTAGGATTGCTATCTATATGGGAATTGTTTCTAAAAAAATTTGTTTGATTGGTGATTTTAACGTCGGTAAGACCAGCTTGATTCGACGTTTTGTTGAACGTGAATTTAGCGATCGCTATTTATCGACAGTAGGTGTTAAAATTTCCCGCAAAAAGGTAGAAGTAGAGTCCAACGATTCGCAAGACAATAAAACCGTACAGTTACTAATTTGGGATGTAGAAGGAAGCACGAAATATAAAAAAATTGCCCCTTCTTATTTACAAGGTGCTAGCGGTGCTTTGATAGTTGCCGATATTACTCGCAAAGAAACTATCGAACATTTGCCACAACATATTGAAACCTTTACAAAAATCAATCCTAAAGGAAAAGTTATTTTAGGATTAAACAAATCTGATTTAATAGAAAAAGATGCGCAAGATAACTATCTTGCCTATACAGAACAATTTTCAGAATGTTCTCAAGCGATCGCTACTTATATCTCTTCTGCAAAAACAGGAGAGTACGTAGATAAAATGTTTTTACAATTAGCTACTTATATTATTGGTTGGGAATAAAAATGCTGGGTCATTTTTTAGAACAAATCCGTATAGAATATCTGGTTATCGACGAAGAATTTCGGATTGTCGAAATGTCGTCGGGAGTGGCTAACTATGCCGATGATATCCAACATGTTGCCATAAAACAAGATGTTCGCATTGCGTTTCCAGAGTTTATTGGTTTGGAAAGCCAAATATCGGATATTGCCCAATGCAATAGCCATGCTTTTGAACTCAAAGGTATTTGTCGGCGGTCTGACTATCAAAATCCCCTCTATGTAGACCTTTATATTACTTCCTATCAAATGGTGAAAGATTTTTGGTTGTATGCTAGTGACCAAGAAGATACAGCCAACAACGTTCCTGTTTCCGTTATTTTATTTAAAGATGCTACCGAAAGAATGGTCTTGGAACAGCGGCTGGGTCAAATTGCCAAAGAAACCATGCTGCTGGCCAATGCTTTGGATGACTATCAAAAATATTTAAGCAGCCTTTTAGCCTATATGAGCGATGCCTTGCTGGTTTGCGATCGCTTTGGCAAAATTAAAATGGTCAACCAAAGCCTGCACAATTTATTTGGCTATTCCCAATCGGAAATTCTCAACCAACCCATTGACAAAATGATTCCCAATCCCAACTTACACCCGCAAAACTATACGGGATATTCCCATTCCACAGAACTCTTTCAAAACGTAGCCGTCACTTGCCAAACCAAAAACAGTCGGCCCATTTCCCTATCGATTTCTGCTTCTGTTATTTTTTACGACAAGCGAGAATTTCCCCACTATATTTATCTAGCTAGATACAACACCTTAGATGACTTTCAAAAATATTTAAGCAGCCTTTTAGCCTATATGAGCGATGCCTTGCTGGTTTGC
>CAYZHY010000052.1:0-15451 GCA_964477525.1 uncultured Geitlerinema sp.
TAAAGTGTAGGTTCAAGTTTTTGTAGGGTGGAAAATGCCCACCCTACTGATTTTTACGTTGGAAATTTGGCGCTATCAAAGCAATTAGGCTCTGGCCATTTCCTCAAATTTGCCATCCAGGTCCAATTTTTCTAAAAATTCTAAGTAGTTTTGCGATTTTTCTCGAAATACATACTTGGGCGAAAAAACGGTAATATCCTGACCGCCAGCATTGCGTAAGTGTTTTACGGCATCCATGAGCCGTTTTTCTTCCACAACAATGGTGACGGCATACCAGTTGCTTTCACCACCGCCAGAATATACTTTAGACACCGTGGGTCCGCGCAAACCAGCCACACCAGCTAGTTCCCGATCTTGCATTAGGGATTTGCCTACTTCATCGTCGGAGTTTCCTTGCACGTTGGCGCTAATGGAGATGTATTTTTTCGCCTCCATTTGCGCTTCAATGAGCTCCAACATTAACTTGGTGGTATTGAGCTTTTCTGGATCGCGTGCCAGCAACCGTTTGTTGCCAATCAGACAGGCTTGCGAGTCCAGCATGGTGCCGCCGGAAATGGGTTTGAGGCGATTTTCCCGTAAAGTGGTGCCGGTGGAGGTCACATCCGCGATCGCATCGGCGTATCCCATGCTAGGAGCGGCTTCCATGGCACCGTGCGCTGCTACCAGGGAAAAGTAAATAACCCGTTTTTGATACAGCCACTGGCGGGTGAGATTGGGATATTTGGTGGCAATGCGCAACTCCCGACCTTTTTCCTTGAACGACAAAGTGAGGTCGGCCAGGTCTTCGATGGAGTTCACATCCAACCAGCTATCAGGAACCGCCAGCACCAACTGGCATTTTCCGTATCCCAAACGCTCGCGGATGGTAATCACATCATCGTGGTCTACTCCCATTTCCCGCACTACATCGTAACCGGTAATTCCCAAATCGGCGCTGCCTTCGCGCACTTTGGTAAAAATATCGGGAGCGCGTTGGAACAAAACCGAAATATGGGGTACGGAAGGGATATTGCCGACATACTGGCGTTCGTTGGGTCGGGATACTTTTAACCCCGAGGCGGCTAAAAAGGCTCTGGTGTCGGTATCTAAGGCACCTTTGCTGGGAATGGCTAGTCTCAAAGACGATTGCATGACTCGTATCCTTCGCTCAATTAGGAGTATCTTCGTTAGGAGGGGGACTGCTGCACCGATTGGATATATTCAACAGCTTCGGGGATGGAAACTTGCTGCTGCTGTCCGGAAGCCAAATGTTTGACCCTGACTAAATTTTGGTTTTTTTCTTCCGAACCGACAACCACAGCAAACGGAATGTTGGTTCTGTCAGCATATTGGAAGTTGCTCGACAGTTGCTTGCCGCGAATGGCCATTTGCACGCGCAGTTGGTACTGGCGTAGTTTCTCTGCCACTTCAATGGCATAGCTGTTTTCTGCTTCGCTGACGGGAATCATTAAAATATCGGCGGGTTGCGACGTTTTCTCCAGCAATCCTTCTTGTTCGCTGGCCCAACGCAATCGTTCGATACCGTAGGAAAAGCCAGTGGCGGGGACGCTTTTGCGAGAACCGAGGGTGGCAATGAGTTCGTCGTATCGACCGCCACCGCACAACTGGCGGGTTTCGTTGCCGGTGTCGTAGTGAATTTCAAAGACGGTACTGGTGTAGTATTGCAAGCCGCGACTCATGCCAAAGTCCACGTAAATGCGATTTTTGTCGATATGGTAGGCATCGAGGGCCGCAATTAAATCCCGCAGGTGGTTGAGCGCCGAACTTTCGATGTGGTGGGAAGCGAGTAGTTTTTCGGCGGCGGGAAAGACTTCTTCGGGGGTTCCCCGCAACTGGCTCAATTCCTGCATGAAGTCCAAAGCATGGTTTAACATGGGACTTTGGTCTTGGCGGCGGATTTTGGCAAGCAATCGGTCGGCAATTTCATCCGGGTCGCGGGTGCGGTCGAGACGGATGTTCATGCTCTCGATGAGTTCTAGGATAGCAGATTTGGCCTCGCGATCGCCCATTTGTTGGAACAGGCGCACCAGTTTTTGGGTTCCCTCCGGGTTGGAAGCGGTGGGGTCTTCTTCGGTGTACGGTTCAAAATCGGGATAAATGTCTTGCAAACGCTCGATGACTTGGTGTTTTCCCTCTTTGCGTAGGGTCTCCATGCTGGCCATGAGAAAGTTACACAGGCGATTTTCTAGGTGGAGACGTTCTAAAAATGTCCCCAGAACTTGGTTGTTTCCCAAGGCTAGGTAGTAATTTTTTAGACCGAGTTGTTCCAAACCTTTGCAAGCCAAAGCAATGGACTCCGCATCCGCCATCACGCCGGTGGCGCCAATGAGTTCGATTCCCATTTGGTTGAACTGGCGCGATCGCCCCCGTTGCGGCTTCTCGTAGCGAAATGCCGGACCTTGGTAGTACAATCGTACCGGCAGCGGTTCCGCCTGCAGGTTATCGATATAGGCACGCGCAATGGAAGCCGTCAGCTCCGGTCGCAAACACAAACGGCGGTTGTGGTGGGTAAAATCGTAGGTACGCGCAATTAAATCCTCGCCAGATTTGCGCAAATATAGCTCCGTATGTTCGATAATGGGAACGTCAATGGGACGATAGCCAAAGGATTCAAAGCTATTTTGCAGGATGGTTTGGATTTTTTGGTCGGCATGGCAGGTGTCCCAGAGAACATCGCTAACACCCCGCACTCGTTCTACTTTTTTGGGAGTTCGCATGGATGGTTGTTTTGGCTCTTGACTATTTATATAGTTTGGGAAAATAAAATTTATACCAGCAACAGCATTTGATGCTTTTGGGAATCCCCCACGCGAACGGCAAACCAATACAATGGTATGACGCGATCGCGCCTTGATACTGTACCACTTTCGCGGTCACAACCAAAAGGGAATCTGACCTTGAGAATTCTTGGGTCTGATACCTCTCAAGGCCAAATAGCCGATTTTATCACTATAGTGGATAGAAACCGGCAATCTTGGCGGTCTTAGGGAACCGTAGTGCAACAGCGTTAGCGCCAAAACCGATTGTACGGCCTTATCAATCCCTAACGATGTATCGCTGCGAACGTGCAAAGGTTGCGGGGTGGCGTTAGGAAAAGGCGGCAGCGACGAAACCAAAAATGCCGACCTATCGCTAATTTTAAACATGGTTCCTTTAGGAGGTTGAACGATGCCGTGGGGATTTTCATCGCTTTTGTATTGTTCGCTTTGACAGTACAGTCGGGGAGCATCATTTTTGATGATTTCCACCAAATAAAACGTAGCACCTAATTGTTCGGCTCGTTGCTGCAAAGCGGCTTGTTCGTTGCCACGAAATAACCCATCCCGATGAATAACAACACATTTGCCAGCAAAATGATGGTGGGGAAACAAGGCTTCCAAAACTTTATCGGGAATCGTTTCCCCTTCAATGGCCGTATCGTTAATGGTATATTGCACCAAATCGCCATCATTGCAGTAAATTCTAGCAATAGCTGTGGTGTTTATGGAACCCGGCAAATCTTTTTTCTTTTCCCTCGCTACATCCAATCCCACAACAAAATCGGTAAATGGCAAGGGGTCCGCTAAAACAAAGGGAATGTTTCCCGTTTTGCCTAAAATTCCCAATACCATATTTCCCAAAGCATATTGATTGTTAAGGGTCGATTCGTAAATACACTGGCTGGGTAAGTCGTTGTTGATGGTAATAGATTTCAATAGTTCGTAAGGCTCTTCTTGGTTGCGAAGACGATTTGGTAAAATACATAGCAATAAATGGGGATTTTTAGCTTGTAAATCGCTTACGGCTTTTTCTAGTTCGATGCGGGAAAAATTCTGGATATCGGTTTTACTGATTTTAAAACCAATATCGAATCCCATTTTGTGGAATATATGTTTAATATTTTTACTGAATTTGGTTTGATGTTTTTGCGGACGACAATCCAAAACACCAACTTGAATTCGTTGGCTGGCAAAATCGGGATTCTTTTTGTAAACGCCAAATTTTTGCAGGCTTTGTAATAAGGATTTGCCGTCATTGGCTTCTACGATTTTGTCGTTGCCAAACTTGAGCTTGGTAGAACCGTAAATTTCGACAGAGGAGGTAAAACATTTCGTTTGGTGTTGGGAACTGTACAAGTTTCTATGCAAAACCTGCATAATACCATCTAAAATGTTGTAACGTTGCTCGGGAGATAAGCGCAAAGCGTTCACTACTTTATCGGCGTTTAGATTGAATATTTGTAAAGTATCCATAGTGACGATGGGTTGCAAAGCAGAAATGAGATAGTCGTATTTTCTGCGATTGGCTTCAATTTTTACCAACCATTCTTCATCTGGTGCGTTTTGAATCGCTTCTTTGGTGGCTGGATTTTTGGTAAGTGCCAGCAAGCGTTCTCGATGTTCTTTCAGCTGACCCACAATTTGTACGATTTTTCCTTTAAAATCTTGAGCTTTTACCAAAACCCACAAGCCAATCAGTTCTTCAATATGATTCTGCCTGTTCGCAAAGTTGTAAAAATCTATATTGTACAGCAACTCAGACGTAATGGAAATGGAAATTGCAGGTTCTCCCCAAATATCCCAACCGCGCGTCGACCAATTGCGTCTGACGGTTAGGTCTTGAATATCGTAGCTATAGGATTTTAAAATTCTTTGGATTTTTTGGTTAAAAAGTTTTCTTTTATCTTGAAGTAAATTACGATTGACATAATCTGCGATCGCTTGGGCGTTAGGTTGCCAACTAGAATCGGGAACAATAGCATGTAAATGGTAAAAATCCTGGGGATATTGTTCCCAAATTCGATTCAAAGCTGTTTGGAGTTCGACTGGCGTTTTTGGTTGGGTGGAAATCAAACGACCTTGCGACCAAAACCATGCGTCCTGGTTGTTAGCAGCAAAAACAGTTCTCAAACGATAGGAAAGCTGAGCGCCAATTTTGCGGTAACTATCGCTACCGTTAATTTGGATTTTATAAGCGTATAGAGGTGGAATTTTATTTCTATTAATTGGGAAAAATTCGGCAATGATATTTCGATCGTTTGGCGTATCTGTATCTTGGTTGGCCAACATATTGTCTGTTAAAATCGAACTAGATTGTTACCACTAAGACTAATAATTGATTTTCCGCTAGTTTCCCCCTAGGGAAATTTGACGCGATCGCTTGCTTTTTTCAATTCCAATGAAGGTACTATAAATAGTACGATAAACCAAAGTGCGCCAAAATTGAAGACGAATGACCGAGTCTACCGTATCGCCAACCGTTAACTGGACGACCTTACTACAGCAACTGCTGGACCAACAATCCCTCACCAGCAGCCAAGCCGCCGAACTGATGCAAGGATGGCTGAACGAAAGCGTTCCCCCCATGCTTTCCGGTGCCATTCTAGCTGCTTTGCAAGCCAAAGGCGTTTCTGCCACGGAACTAGCGGGAATGGCCCAAGTATTGCAAGAGCAATCTTTACAAATGCCAAACCGCTCTTATGATGTACCTGTCATCGACACCTGCGGCACTGGTGGCGACGGTGCTTCCACCTTCAATATTTCCACCGCCGTTGCCTTTGTAGCGGCAGCTGCTGGCGTGCAAGTTGCCAAACACGGCAATCGTTCCGCTTCCAGCAAAGTGGGGTCGGCGGATGTCTTGGAAACCTTGGGAGTGCATCTGAGTGCCAATCCCGACCGGGTTTACGAAGCCTTGGATGCTGTAGGCATCACCTTTTTGTTTGCACCGGGATGGCATCCAGCCATGAAAGCCGTGGCCCCCATTCGCCAAACCTTGAAAGTGCGTACGGTATTTAATTTACTCGGACCTTTGGTCAATCCCCTACGACCCACCAGTCAAGTATTAGGGGTCTTTGACAGCCAACTGGTGGAAACCTTGGCACAAGCGTTACATTTATTACAGACCAGAAGTGCCATTGTTTTACACGGTCGGGAAGGACTGGATGAAGCCGGTTTGGGAGACATTACCGATTTGGCAATTTTATCCCAAGGGGAAGTCGAGTTAACAACATTGACCCCGCAAGCCTTTGGCCTGTTGCCAGTTGGCTTAGATGCTTTGCGGGGTGGCGATTTACAAGAAAACGCCGATATTTTGCGGCAAGTTTTGCAAGGAAAAGGCACCGCCGCACAAATGGATGTGGTGGCATTAAATGCTTCCCTGGCGTTACAAGTAGGAGAAGCCGTTCCCATGGGAGACCACATTCAAGGAATTACCCTTGCCAAGGATATTCTATCTGCCGGTACGGCTTGGTCGAAATTAGAAGAACTCGTAAACTATCTAAAATGAGGAGCAAATCCGTTTGTTAACCTTCTTCCTGGTTACGTTCGCGCAATACTATCACATCCTCCTGGATGGTTACGTCAAAACGGCCAAAAAAGCTCTGTCCTAACAAGCCTAAATCCATTTGATTGCCGATCGCGACGGATACATCTTCTAATTTTAAGCCACCCGTTTCTATAGATTCTACACGACTAGTTTCAAACTCGGCGGCGCGATCGCTGGCAGTACTTGCGATAGTTGTCCCTTCAGCTTCTACATTTAACTCCTGTGCCATCTGTTCGCTAATTACAACACCGCTAGCGCCAGTATCGAAAAGCATATCAAAAGTTTTTTCGCCGTTGAACGTGACTTCTACAACCGGAATACCACTTTGACGGCGTTGAATGGGAATTTCGTATACACCGTCTTGATTTTGATTGTTCTGGTCGCCGTTTGGCGAACCTTCTAAATTGGCTTTTTGACCCTGACAGACATCATCGAGATCGATGACTTCTCCGTTTTCCGAAATCATAAAACAACCAGGCTGTTCTTGGGACATTGCACTGGACACCAGAAAAAATGTTCCTGTGGTAAAAATTAATGCACTTAGTAGCGACTTCATGGGTATAATCTCGTGATAACAGCAACATAACAGCTAACGAGCTTCGTAGTTTTATTATGCCCATTTTGGAAGCACAACCAGCGATTTTGGTACTCGCAGACGGATCGGTATACCGGGGTTGGTCGTTTGGTGCCAAAGGAACGGCACTGGGAGAGGTCGTTTTCAACACGGGAATGACTGGATATCAAGAAGTCCTGACCGACCCCAGTTACTGCGGACAAATTGTCACCTTTACCTACCCGGAGTTGGGAAATACTGGCATCAATCCCGATGACGAAGAATCGTCGCGCGTACAAGTCAAAGCGGCAGTGGCGCGTAACATTTGTCGACGACCCAGCAATTGGCGTTCTACGCAGTCGCTGCCAGAATACTTACAACAACACAACGTTGTTGGTATCTATGGTATCGATACTCGTGCCATTACCCGCAAAATCCGGACAGTTGGTGCAATGAACGGTGCGGTGTCTACGGAAATTCTCAGTCCCAACGAACTGTTGGTAGAACTGCAATCGGCACCGGAGATGGTCGGTCTGAATCTGGTTCCCCAAGTAACGACCCCAGATATTTACGAATGGTCGGAACCTACCCAATCGGTGTGGGAATTTCGACCCCCACCGCAAACCAGCAGCGATGCCGAACCGCCACTAACGGTGGTTGCCATGGATTTTGGGGTCAAGCGCAATATTTTGCGACGTTTGGCTAGCTACGGCTGTCGGGTGATTGTGGTGCCTGCCGATGCTTCGGCGGAAGATATCCTGAAATACAATCCCGATGGTGTTTTCCTTTCCAACGGACCTGGTGATCCGGCGGCGGTTTCGGAAGGTATTTCCACGGCGAAGGAATTGCTGAACAGCCAAAAACCCATGTTTGGCATTTGTTTGGGACATCAAATTTTGGGACTTTCTCTCGGTGGCGAAACGTTCAAGCTGAAATTTGGCCATCGGGGATTGAATCAGCCTGCTGGTATGGAACATCGGGTGGAAATTACCAGCCAAAACCACGGTTTTGCACTCAATGCCGATTCTTTGGGTGCTGATGTGGAAATTACCCATTTAAATCTTAACGATCGCACGGTGGCTGGAATGCGGCACAAGTCCTTGCCTATGTTTTCCGTACAGTACCACCCAGAAGCCAGTCCCGGTCCCCACGATGCCGACTATTTGTTCGAGCAGTTTATCGCTGCCATGCGCGAAAATCGCCAGCAAAAAGCTGCTTCGTCTGCAGCCAGTTCCCATCAAGGGTGAAAGAACGAATGGTGATGTAGGGACGAACGGCCGCAGGTTCGTCCTTTTCCCCTATTTCCTACCGCCAGATCGTTTTTTGGCGATCGCAAGCTGTCAGCAGCATGAATATACGGTACACTATATAGCAATATTGGCCAGATAGCTACTGGCGTCTTTTGGTGCTGGCTTTCAACCAGCGGACTCTAGACACGTTTGCTAAAACTTGGTATACTTAACTATCTGCTTTGTGGACAGTCAAGCTAGGAGGTGGCTATTCCCGATCCGCTGAACCTGACCGTGAGCTTACGAGGAACTCGCGATATCAGGGAAAACTGTCAAATTATCCGCCTAACAGGGTTGTTGGATGCATTTTCCGAACCAACCTTCCAAAAGGTCATGGAAAAATGCATTCAAGATAAGCCTGTGAATATAATCTTAGATTTATCGAAAATTGATTTTGTAGATAGTTCTGGATTGGGTGCGCTTGTGCAAACGGTAAAAAAAGCACAAGATGCCGGCGGAACCGTACAAATCGTTAGCAACGCGCGGGTAACCCAAACTGTTAAATTAGTGCGTTTGGAAAATTTCCTATCATTGCAATCTTCGGTAGAAGATGCTTTGAATAACTTAGAACAGCAGTGATGCTAAGATTCAATCGCTAGTAGGCTATCCAGAAGCGATTCTGGGTAGCTTGTTTTTTTAGGTTTTGCTTCATTGTAGCCGCGATCGCCGTTGATAGGTGTTATCCAACGAACGAAATTCCCAATTTTCCTACGTTCTTTTTATGTCTGAGGATTTTCAAACCTACGATAGTATGGCTAACTCTCTCGGCGAGAGTTTGTTCGACAGACATCTAAAGCCGGAACAGATACAGCAGCTTTCTCCAGCAGCTTTAGCGTATATTGGCGATGCGGTTTACGAACTCTACGTACGTTCGCTGTATTTATTTCCCCCCAAACAACAACAGGTTTACCACCAACAAGTGGTCCACCAAGTACGAGCCGAAACCCAAGCACACTACTTACAGATTTTACAACCATTGTTGAGTGAGGGAGAGTTGGACATTGTTCGTCGAGGACGCAATGCCGCCACAGGAAAACCGCGACGCCTCAATCGGAAAATTTACCAACAAGCCAGCAGTTTGGAAACCTTAATTGGCTATCTCTACCTGCAAGACCGCCAACGATTGCAGCAATTGTTTTCCCAGATTGATTTTCCAGCGATATCTTCGACCAACAGCAATTGCTAGTTATCTGGTTGGGATTGTCGAACGGGAATTTCTACCAAAAAGGTGGACCCCTCTCCCGGCAACGAATGGCAGCTGAGATGACCGCCATGTTTTTCCACAACAATAGAATAGCAAATTGCTAGTCCCATGCCAGTTCCCTTGCCAACGGGTTTGGTGGTGTAAAATGGTTCAAAGATTTTTTCCTGGGTTTCTTCCGAAATTCCCAGACCGTTGTCGGAAATTTCTACAAAAATGCGATCGCTTTCTTCAGAACGCCAGCTACGTACGCTTATATAACCGGGATTGGCTTTCACTTCTTCGGGGGAAAGTTGTTTGTTGCGTTCCTCCACCGCATCCAATGCATTGGTCATTAAATTCATAAAGACTTGGTTCAACTGACCGGCGTAGCACTCTACTTGGGGAATTTCGCCGTATTCCTTGCGGATTTCTACTCCCGAGCGATCGGGTTTGGTTTTGATGCGATTGTGCAAAATCATGAGAGTGCTGTCGATGCCTTCGTGAACGTTTACGTATTTCAACTCCGCTTCGTCCATGCGGGAGAAATTCCGCAAACTCAAAACAATAGAACGAATGCGATCGGCACCCACTTGCATAGATTGTAAAAGTTTAGGTAAATCTTCAACTAAAAAATCTAAATCGTAATTTTCGATTTTCTCGGCAATTTCTGGGTCGGAATCAGCATAGCGATCGCGGTACATCTGTAAAATTTCGATAATATCATTTGTGTAATCTCTTGCGTGAACTAAATTTCCATAAATAAAATTTACAGGATTATTAATTTCGTGTGCTATCCCGGCTACCAACTGTCCCAAACTGGACATTTTTTCGCTTTGGATCAGTTTAACCTGAGCTTGCTTTAACTCGTCTAATGCTTTATTTAAATCTGCCGTTCGTTCTTGTACCCGCTGTTCTAAAAGTTCGTTTTGTTCCGCCAGTTTTTTGGTTAAAAATCGCAGTTTTAAATGCAATCGAACCCGCGCCAAAACTTCTTCCTGTTGGAAAGGTTTGGTGATATAGTCAACAGCACCAATAGACAATCCTTTAACCTTATCGGGAGTATCCGCCAACGCACTCATAAATACAATGGGAATATCTTGGGTTTCGGTATTGGCTTTCAAGCGACGGCAGGTTTCAAAGCCATCAATCCCTGGCATCATAATATCCAATAAAATAATATCGGGGTTGGCATACTCCACTTTCGCGATCGCGCTTTCTCCGTCTTGCGCCACCAAAACCTCAAACCCGGCTTCGTCTAAAAAATCCGAAAGAACGCCTAAATTGGCGGGATTGTCGTCTACAATCAAAACGACATTACACGTTTCGTTAACCTCCGGAATCTCTGGGTTGCTAGCTTCTGTGGTTGCTTTACTCATAAACAAATATCTCCCAAGCACTTTTCATAGCGGTTAGGCTTACATCCTCTCAGGTTTGTAGACTCTATACCTTTAGATATTCCCACCTACAGGTAAAAACCAACCAATAGAGGTAAAAACGCAGATTTGAAGTCAATTTAGCGATAAAATACCGATTTTATTCTGTCTTTCCAAGAGCAATTGCTTTCATTTCCCCAACAGCATTGACTACTGACGGCTACAGCTATCCAGGAGGCATTGATGCAACCAGGATTCCCAATATTGCCAATATAGATGTACTTGGTCAAACCGATAATCGATACCACCAAACCCAAGCAAAATGGGGAAGTTTGCTTTCGTGTAAGCAAATTATAACCAAATTTACTAGCGGTTGTAAGGTCCTACCAACAGCTAGTTTCACGGTCATTGTGTTGTTTGTGTGTCTTTTATAATTGTTTGTTAGCGGTAGCAGCAAGAGATCTATATCTTAATTTTATCCATAGCTGAATGACCGGTTGCTATGTTTTTCTGGTACGCAGCTAGCCAACAGCAAACTGCTAGTTCGCCAGCTAAAAACCACAACAATTTTTTTGGGAATTTTGTCGCTATTTTTCTACATTGTTCTACTAGCGTTGGTTTGTAATTGTTCCCCATCAACAGACGAAAAATCTTGGGATGGCTTTTTCCACCTGCAACTGGTCCTTGTGCAGGATTGGTACCATATCAATAGATAGTGACATTAGATAGGACTCGAAAGCTGGTTTTTGCTTGGCTGGAATTGAACGAACTGCGACCATTAGCAGCAACGGCAATCGTCTTTTTAATTCGGTTTAGATGGTTAACAATCGCATACCAATTTACCACAAGTTTTCACAATTCGTCCTTAACTTGCTCTTTACCAAACCAGCGCGCCATTCTATAACGTTTTTAAAGCTCGTAAAGGACAATTTATTCGGTTTTCCCAGCTGATAATTGACATTGGTCAGTCTGGGCAGACGATCGTTTTAGATTTTTTTACATTATTTAATGCTATTTCTTTAATTTTCTGCAAGAGACGATCGAGGCATTTTTGTAGGAACGCTTTGCGAACCGCCCCTATCGGGGGAATTAGAAAAATTCAAGACGATTGTTGTTTTTTAAAAAACGGTATAAGTTACTTGTTCGTACAATGTAAAATTTATATCAACCAATTCACCGCTCTTAAGGCAATACTTGGAAAATAAATTCTGAGAAAGCAATAATTCATAAAACTTTTAATATGTTATTTACTGGTTTAAAAGAAATAAAACAGAAATTGCTTTCACTATTTCCTTTTTGTTTTACATTTCCAAGATAAAACGAGTTCATATTATTTCTTTAAAAATCTGCAATATATAATATGGGTATTTTTGTAGGGAAGCCTCTTAGGAACCGAATTTAACAGAGTAATTGGTTTATTTCAAAAAATTATTGTTTTTTTTATACAATTTCTTTAAAAATTGACAAGAAATAATTGGCGTAGTTTTGTGGCATTGCTGACCCTACTACGATTTTAAATGTGGTTTTGATATGGCGGATTTGTATAACAGGGAAATCGAGAAATTCCAGACAATCGTTATTTTTTAGAAATCGTATTAGAAATAGGCATAGCAATTAGAGAAAGAAATTTTCCCACTATCGAACTAATAAAAATAAGAAAAGTAGGGAAGTCCACTCTCCCCTACTACTAAAACTGTCTTTCATCGGATGAAAAATAGGTTGATAGCGTATAATAACTTTTCTACAATTGGAAATTCCAGTAAAAAAACTACTAAGCTTGCAAATCTTCATCATTGGCGATCGCGGAAATATCAAAGCTTTGATACAGATCCTGCAAAATCGCCGTAATTTTAGAACTGTACTCTTCGGATGGAGTCCATTTTCCAGAAAGGCCATCAATGGTAGGTGTAGCACCGCGAGGTTGAACCAGGTCAAATCGCGGATCGACAATTGGCGGATTGTTAATAGGTTCGGTGGTAGCGTAAGCTTTTAGATGCTGGATATGAGCTTTCACGCCCGTTTTGGCATCGGGAAAGGAAGCACCTTGTTTGTTTTGGTTAATGGCACCCAATCCAGCAAAATTGTTTTGGCTGGGTTCCACCACACCATGAAAAGCTAGATAAGCCGTTTCCAGACACATTTGACAGAAGGCAATATCGTGATTGATGTCTTCTTTTGCTGCTTCTTCTACGTACAGATCGGCAATTTTGGGGAAGCGATCGACGAATTGTCCGGAATTATGCTTTCTGAGAAAATCAGTTAATTGTGCTGCACTTGCTTTTCCAGTTCCTTGAATGCGCTCGAATTTTGATGGAAAATTGATAACAACGGTGTTGCGATCGCGCTGGAACTTAACACCAACATTGAACGAAACCAGACTGTTTGCGCGAATGTAAACAACGCCATTTTGCTTTTTCCGAGGAATGCTTTGGTCGGGTTCGTAATTCAGTATATCTACGATTAAGTCTTGTTTCACGTAAGGTTGCTGGTTGGCCACGATCGCTGCTTCTGAAAATGTTTTACCGTTAATTTCTGCATCAATTTTGGCATACTGACTGTCTGGGTTGATAAAACGAAGTTGAGATAAAACCGCAATTGTAGAATCCCCAGGACAATCAGTTTCGTCAACATCTCGATGGGCAAAAACTTGGCGATCGCTATTGTCGGGTGTTACAGTTCCTAGATTGGATAGCGGTGGGTACGGTCCTCCATAATTGGGAGCATTGGGATCGAATTTTAGCCAACCCAAAAACCGAGAAATTAAATCTGTATAGGGTGCCAAATCAACGCTGTAATTTTCAAAATCTCCTTGTAACGCAATCCCAATGCCATTAAAATTGAATCCTCTAGTATGCGCTCCGGAACGGTCTTCTCCACGACCTTCGCATACGTAAATCGATGGGGTTTGTGTGTTCATTAAAAATATGACAAAGTTATAAGGAACGTCGCGTCCCAACTCATAAGGTCGGATGGTTTGCAATTTTTGCATTTGTTCGATAACTTCGCTTTCGGTTTCCCAGAAATTTTTTGATGGATCGGAGTCGTCAGTAATAACAGTGTGGTGAATAAAAACGCGATCGCGATAGCTACGAGAAACGATACGACCGAGGCGAGGAAGGTTGGGCTCGGCATACCAACTTTCTCTGTCGAGATAAGTAACACCGGGGGCAATATCAACTTTTGTCATTTTTTAATTCCTCAATATTGTACACCAATTTCTATTTTGTACTGTTGAAATAAACAGAGGTTAACGATTTGTTTACAGGTTGGATTTCACCAACTCAATGGATTCGTCAGGAAATTTTGGACAAAATACGAATTTGTTCGATTTTGAAACTATGCCAAACACCAATCGTGGTTTGTGGCAACGGGGATGACTTTGTTTTTTTTATATTTTCGAGTAGATTCTAACTTACTAAAGATGGCCAGGGCTGGCTGTTTTTCCCAGCTAGGTATAGCATTTGCTATTTAGAATGCGCTACAATCATATATTTAGGCTCAATCCCACTTAACGGCCCATCGCTTCGCAGTCAGGAAAACATGAAGCGTCGTTTGTAAGTTTGGCAATTTTTTTATGGCACCTTCATCCCATCGTTCTAAACCCAAATCACAAGCCAAAAATACCGAAGAACCAACACCATCTCAAACAGATATCGTTTTTGGACGCCACAGTGTCTTGTCTTGTTTGGAACAAGGACGACCCCTCGATCGGGTTTGGATCGTTGCTTCCCTGCAAAAGGACTCTCGATTTCAATCCCTTTTGCAACAAGCCAAACAACAAGGAACCGTCATCCAAAAAACCGATCCCCAACATTTGAACCGCCTCAGCCAGGGGGGAAACCATCAAGGGATTGTGGCGCAAATGGCTGCCTATCAATATCAAGATTTAGAAGATTTGGTGGCGGCGGCCAAAACTGCTACTGATTTTCCCGTTTTGGTGGCTGCCGATGGAATTACCGATCCCCACAACTTAGGGGCCATTATTCGTACGGCTGAGGCTTTGGGAACCCAAGGACTCATTATTCCCCAACGACGTTCGGCATCCGTTTCTGCTACTGTAGCCAAAGTAGCAGCAGGTGCGTTAGAAAATTTGGCAATCTCTCGGGTAGTTAATTTAAATCGAGCCTTGGAATGGCTAAAAAATGAGGGATTCTGGATTTACGGTACTGGCGCACCTGGAAGTTCCCCCATCCATAAAGTACGGTTTACCGAACCTACGGTCTTGGTGGTGGGATCGGAAGGTAGCGGCCTTAGTTCCCTGACCCAAAAAGTCTGCGATACCCATGTTTCGATTCCTTTATCGGGACATACCCAGAGTTTAAATGTATCGGTGGCTACCGGAATGGCACTTTATGAAATTTATCGCCAACATTTTGGGGATCGATTATAGTGATATGGGGATATGAGTCTAAGAATTGACAGCCATTTATATCTATATAACTGGAAATGATTGCAAGTGGCGATCGCTGTTGTCATCTTGTAAAATCTGGCGTAGAAATTAAAAAACGCCAGCAAATAAGAACTCATAAGACTGGCTGTCCAAGGTGGCGAACTTTCTTCCCTTGCTGTTCGAACAGTCAATTCCCTCTCCATCCTTACCAAATGGGGGATGGGGCATTTATTCCAGTCCCCAGTTGGATGACCATGGGTGCTGCCATTAGATGCAGAAATAGAAACCAACGGTCTGCCACAGGAAGGGGTCTAGTATAAGGGGTCTAGTATATATTTGCCATTTGGTTTTGCGATCGCA
>CAYZHY010000052.1:15551-27162 GCA_964477525.1 uncultured Geitlerinema sp.
TCCATACTCTCGGAGGTTTCTATGAAGGAAATGTTAATTAGCCTGTTAAACTTTTTCGGACAAGCTTGGTGGGTAGAAATCAAAACCGAAGGTCCCAAGTGTATTTACTACTTTGGTCCTTTTCTGACCCATCGAGATGCCAAACAAATGCATGCAGGATATATCGAAGACTTAAAGAATGAAGGTGCGAGTATTGCCTCGCTACAAATTAAACGCTACCGACCCCAACAAGTAACGATTTTGCAGGAGGAAGAAACCGAATTCCCTAGCCAAGCGGGAGACCCGCAGTTTTCTACGGCTACGTAGGCAAGTAGCTAGCTGTGGGATCTCCCGCACTATATTTTTTGGAATTCAATGGCTGTTTGATAGGTATCGAACCAAGCATCGATATCTGCCAGAACTTGCTGGGGAATTTCCCAAGGAAATAAGTGTGCTGTCTCGGGGTAGCATCGCCAGGAACTGTTCGGCAGTTGTTGTGCCGTTTCGTAGCTAGAAGAGGCGGTAATATGGCGATCGCATTCGCCAGCCAAAACCAATGTCGGACACTGAAGTTGGGATACCTCTGCCAGTCGGTCGTATCCCGATTGCAAAGCGTCTGACAAGGCTTGGCGAGCTGCATTTGACGTTTGTAGGTACGCCGAAATTCCCCAGCGCGCCAAATAGCGATAGGAGGTTTCCGTATGCTGTTGCAAAAGATACCGATACAGCGATCGCTTGCCTAAAAGTTCTCGATGCCAACGTTTTCCTGGCTGCAACCAATTGCTAGCAGAAGCCAAGCCAGTATACAGCAAATCTTTCCAAGTAACCGCCGGATGGTTGCTGCGAGGTTTCGCCGCCGTTGCCACCAAAATCAAACCGCCAATTCGTTCGGGACATCTCAACGCCAACTCCAACGCCAAAATCCCTCCCAAAGACCATCCCAACACAGCACAACGCTCAATGGAAAAGCGATCGAGCATAGCTTCCAAATCCAACAAATGGTCGGACATAGAAAAAGATGCCACTTGGCGGCTTTGGCCGTAGCCACGCAAATCCGGGGCCAGCGTCCAAAACCGCCGTGACAAGCAATCGGTAAACACAGACATAGTAGCGGCAGAGCCAGGATGTCCGTGCAAGCAAAGCACTGGAAATCCCTTTCCTTGCTGTTGTAGATATAATTCTCCAATAGGCAACGTATGCACCATAGGCCAACTTTTATAACTTTTATTTAGAGGATGGGAGCGTGGGTGCGTGGGAGGTTAAAAATATACAATGAATTGTTTTTTCCAGATGCACCGATTTCCAATGTTGCTCTTTTCACTTCCCCACTTTTGCTAGGATTGATTCGTAGCACAACTGTTCGCTGGTTGCTCGGCTAGGATTGTAACGTTGGAACTATACTACGCACCGATCGTTTTAACCGTTTGTCTCCTGCTGGGTGGTTTGCCGCTGATTGCCTGGATTACCTACGCACTCACTGGCAAGAACCTCCGAGAATTGGGAACGGGAAATGTTGGCGTTCAAGCGGCTTTTTACCACGGGGGAAAGCTGGTTGGCATTTTGTCAGTGCTTTCGGAAGCATTTAAAGGCATTGCTGCTGTTTTGCTGGCGCGATCGCTATTTCCCAACCATCCCGTGTGGGAGTTGATAGCCTTGATTGCCTTGGTCGCCGGACGCTACTGGTTTAGCAAAGGCGCGGGAACCACCAATGTGGTTTGGGGGGTTGTGGTTCACGACCCAGAGGTTGCTGGTTTGGTGTTTCTCATTGGTGGCATTAGCTTTACAATTTTTCGAGAACAGCAGCGGGGTAAAATAGCGATATTGGTGCTGTTTCCCCTGATAATGGGGTTGATGCATTCGGTCCGGGACCATCGCGTTTTAGCCGCGATCGCGTTAAGTGCCTTGCTGGCTTGGATTTACCGACAAATGGAAGACGATTTGGATTTGCCTGCCGCGAACACGAGTCCAGAAAACCGCAAATTATTTCGCTTCTTTCGAGGCGATCGCGCTGTCATGTCCCTAGACCGTCCTTTAGAAGCGTACCAAGCTGGTGGCAAAGCGGCAACCCTCTCCCAGTTGAAACGTTGGGGGTATCCCGTTCCTCCGGGTTGGGTTCTGCCTCCCGGTGACGACCCGGTACCGCTGTTAAAGTTTTTGTCTCCTTCTCCAGAAAAGCCTCTGGCCGTCCGTTCTTCCGCCATTGAAGAAGATTCGCAACGAGCTTCCGCTGCCGGACAGTACGAAACGGTTTTAAACGTCACCTCTAGAGAATCCCTGGCCAGTGCCATTTCCACCTGTCGCTCTTCGGCCGAACGTCCCCACGCCGTTGGATACCGCCAGTCGCAACACCTACAAACCAATGCCATGGCGGTTTTGGTTCAAGAGCAAATTCAAGGGGTCTTTTCTGGGGTTGCCTTTAGTCGCGATCCCCTCGTTCGCCAAGGCGACAGCGTTCTCATCGAAGCTTTAACCGGATCGGCATCGCAAGTAGTTTCCGGACAAACCACGCCGCAGCGATTTCGCGTATACGTTCCCAACGAGTTGGTGGATAACAGTAGCTGGGTCTTGCCAGAAGATGTGGATCTGGAAATCGAAGGAGAAAGTCCAGATGCTTCGCCACAGCTAATCCAACAAGTGGCGTTTCTGGCACGTCACATCGAACAGCAATACCACGGCATTCCCCAAGATATCGAATGGACCTACGATGGCGATCGCTTGTGGGTGTTGCAATCCCGTCCCATTACCACGTTGCTGCCGATTTGGACCCGCAAAATTGCTGCTGAAGTGATTCCCGGACTGATTCGTCCCCTTACGTGGTCCATCAACCGTCCCCTCACTTGCGGCGTTTGGGGAAATATCTTTACCATCGTTCTCGGCGACGATCGCGCGCGTGGGTTGGATTTTAACGAAACCGCAACCCTCCATTTTTCCCAAGCGTATTTTAATGCTTCTTTGCTCGCAGAAATCTTCCGTCGCATGGGACTGCCAGAAACCAGTTTGGAGTTTCTCACCCGAGGGACCAAGTTAGGAAAACCACCGTGGACTTCCACGCTGCGCAATATTCCGGGATTGTGGCGTTTGTTGCGGCGGGAAATGCGGTTGGTGAAAGATTTCAAACGGAACCACCGGCAGTTGCTGGTACCGACCTTGTTGCAATTGCAACGCGATCGCTTGGAGAACATGTCAGAAACCGAATTGCTAGAACGGGTCGATCGGATTTTACATGCGTTGCAACAAACCACTTACTACAACATTCTGGCACCGTTGAGCTTGTCCCTACGGCGTTCGGTGTTGCGCGTAAAACCGGAAAATCTCGACAACAGCAAACAGCCAGAAGTAGCCGTGACGCGATCGCTGCAAGAACTAGCAGACAACGCCCGTCATTTACTACCCCCGTTAGAACCAGAAACCGATTCTGCGGCTTTGTTTGCCAATCTAGCAGAAATGAACGACGGTGGTGTTATTTTAGACCAATTCGATCGCATTGTCCAACGCTACGGTTATCTCAGCGAAGTGGCTACCGATATCGCCGTTCCCACTTGGCAAGAAGATCCCCAACCCCTACGCCGCTTGTTTACCCAACTGCTACTCAGTGGCGAAACCACAGTCAATCAATCTGCCTCCCAGTTAGATACAATTTCTAGTTCTTCCAAACGCCAAGGGATGTTTGACGATTGGTCCTTCTCTTGGCGGGTGTCTGCAGTCCAGAAACGCTTGAATTTGAAAGGCCAGGTGGCGAAAACTTACAACCGACTGCTGGCCCATTTGCGTTGGACGTTTTTGGCTTTCGGCGATCGCTGGGCCCGAGCTGGTATCTTATCTGAGGTAGATGATATCTTTTTCTTGGAATTGGCAGAAATTCGCCGTTTGGTGGCCGGCGACGAACAGTTACAACACTATATTTTATCTCTATTGCGCGATCGCCGCGATCGTTGGCAAGACGACGGTGAAATGCAACCCCCACCCAGCGTGGTTTACGGACCCGAACCACCCAGAATCCTCTCTTTACCCAAAACCGTTACCCGCACCCTTAGAGGCATTGCTGCCAGTCCCGGACAAGCAGAAGGTATCGTCAAAGTAGTTACTTCCCTACAATCTATGCCGCCGAGATTGGACCAACCGACCATCTTCGTCGTTCCCTACACCGATGCCGGTTGGGTTCCTATTTTATCCCAAGCTGCGGGCATTGTCGCTAGCGTAGGCGGTATTCTCTCCCATGGAGCAATTTTAGCACGCGAATATGGCATTCCTGCTGTTATGGATGTTGAAAATGCAACCAAGCTTTTGCAAGATGGCTGGCGAGTTCGTATTGATGGTGAAACAGGAACTGTGGATATCCTCGCTACCGAAACAACCAACAGCGATTTTCTATCTTCAGAGGCGGACAGGTAGTTGCCAGCTATAGCATTTCCCAAGCCAACGCAAACGCGATTCCCTGGAGGAAGAACTTTGGTTCTATTTTTCTCGTGCAACATTTAAAGAAAATGTAAATAGCTATATTCAAAAAATTCCTACACAAGCGCAACGCGTGAGTAGAGGTGCTTCGCGAAGCGCCCCTACAAAAATGCTCCTATTATTTCTTGCATACTATTCAGGAAATGGTATTATCCGGATACGAGATGGTATTGAATTTAGATGGTCGCCAGAGATTACTGGAAAGTTAAAAATAGGTAAATAGAAAGTTAAGTCAAGAATTTTGACAGTCAAATTTATCGCCTGGCTATTAAAATAAATAGGGAGATAAAATGGGAGCGATCGGTATTTTTTTAGATGTCGATTGTTTCCCAGTAGCGTCGCTTTCCCGGCTTTTCCGTATTCGTAGATTGGTTTTTCGATCCAGTCAATTTTGCAGCTAGAATCCCTTTTTTTAGAAGGGCTATGATTTTACATATGCTACAGTCGGAAAACTTACCACAACATCTCAGCGATTCGGTCAAAAATTTAGGTTTGGAGTCTACAGTCAAAGAACTTTTTCTGTACGACTTCCAAATCGAACTATCAACACCTGGAAAACAAGTAGAGAAAGCTTTTGAGAGAAACCCCCTTTTGCCAGGCGTTATTTTAACGGAACGTGGAAAATATGCTTCCATGCTGTCGCGACAGCGTTTTTTTGAAATTATGAGCCGTCCTTACGGTATAGAACTGTTTTCTCGCCGTCCTCTTTATTCATTACGTCCTTTTATTCCTAAAGATACTCTTATCTGTTCTTTGGATACGCAAATTGTGGATGTTGCCAAGCAGTGCGTACAGCGATCGCCGGAATGTTTGTACGAACCGGTTGTGGTTACAATTCAAGAAGGGGAATATCGACTTTTAGACGTTCACCAACTTCTACTCGCTCAATCATACATTCAAGAACGAACCGTCCAGCTACTGCAAGAACAAACCAAAAATCAAATGGTCCAAACCGAAAAAATGGCTAGTTTGGGACAAATGGTGGCTGGTGTTGCTCACGAATTAAACAATCCCATTAATTTTATTTCCGGAAATTTACAATATCTATCTTCCTATGCTAAAGATTTGGTAGAATTAATTTCAGCCTACGAACAAGAAAACGTTGAATATTCCGAAAATTTAGAAGAATTGAAGGAAGATATCGATCTGGACTTCCTTTTAGAAGATACGCAAAAAATTGTCGATGGCATGCAAACTGGTACCGACATGATGACCAAAATTGTTGGTACGCTACGCAACTTCTCTCGCGTTGATGAAGGGGAAATTCGTTCAGCCGATATTCACGAATGTATAGAAAGTACGCTGTTAATTTTGCGCAACCGCCTCAAATATCATATTCAAATTGAGAAAAATTATGGCGAAATTCCCCAAATTCCCTGCTACTCCGGTCAATTAAGCCAGGTATTTATGAATTTAATCGTCAATGCTAGCGATGCGTTGGAAGACCTGCGGATTAAGAAAAAAGAAGAAGAGGGGATATATTTTGAAGGCTGGATTGGGATTACTACTTATCTAGAAACTGAAGACGAGAAACAATGGGTCGTTATTCAAATTGCTGATAACGGTGGCGGGATTCCCCCCGATATTCAAGAACGCATTTTTGAAATGTTCTTTACTACCAAACCCATTGGTAAGGGAACTGGTATAGGATTGGCGATTAGCTATCAAATTATTACCGACAAGCATGGAGGCAAGTTGGAACTCCATACAGAACCAGGCGAGGGAACGGAGTTTACGATTAAGTTGCCTGTAGAACCGCCGTCGCAATAATTTTGGGCAGGTTGAATGTTTGAGCGAAAAGCTTTCAAAAAACAGCTTTCCCCCAAGTTTTATATATTAATATATTATACTAGACACAAAATTTCTAGCTGTCAAGCATGGGAGCCAATTTCGTAGGTAATTCCCTTGACTTTTTGGGATAAGTAGCTGTTATCCGCAACTACAGTCTGGTATATCGCAAAATCCCCCCTCACCGCCGCTATCGTCGCCAGTGGGAAAATAGCAGTTGCAGTTGTTGCAGTTACAGAAGCTGTTCTTTTTCTCCTTTCCTCCCCCTCTTCCCACTCCTCCCCCTCCTCCCCCTCTATATAAAAGGCGATCTGTACACATCTCATATAAAAATACTATATATCCTTTCAAGAAAAACGGTACAATTGTTCTAGTACCGATATTGCTTTCTGAGTTCCATCATGACTTCCCATCGCCAACCTCCCAAGCCTTTTTTTTTGCAAAGCGATCGCTATTTGAGCTTGGAGTCAACCATTGGAGAACTGCCACTCTATCAATTTCAGGTAGATTGGTCGTTTGCCGCTGAAGAGATTGTGCCGATTTTTCACCAATATCCTTTACTACCAGGGGTGGTTTTGCTGGCAGAAGGAGAATATGTAGGTATGATTTCTCGCCAGCGAATGATGGAATTTTTAATGCGAGCTGGGGGTCAAGAATTATTTTGGCACAAACCTTTAGAAATTTTCTACAGCTACGCGCGATCGCCGGTTTTGTTGCTTTCCGAACATACCCCCGTTGTCGAAGCCGCCAGACAGGCATTGCGGCGTTCCCCAGAACTGTTAGGAGAACCCATTGTGGTGCGTCAAGATAGCGGCAACAACCAACTGCTGAACGTTCACGAACTCAACATCGCTTACTGGCAAATTCGCGGCATCGAAACCCAAACCCGTTTCGAACATTTACAGGCACAAATGATTCAAAACGAAAAAATGGCCAGTTTGGGTCGTTTGGTGGATGGGGTAGCCCACGAAATTTTAGACCCGGTAGGATTTATTTGGGGAAATCTCTCCCACATTACCAACTATATTGATATTTTACTAGAAATTTTAAATGCCTATCGCCAACAATTTGAGAGCGAACCGGAAGAGGTTAAAGAATTAAAAGAAGATGTAGAATTTGAATTTTTGCAGCAGGATATGCCCCAAGCGATCGCGAGTATGAAAAACGGTGCCGAACGGATTAAAAATCTGGTTACCAGCTTGCAAAACTTCTGCCACATTGATGAAGTTTATCCCCGTCCGGCAGATTTGCACGACAGCCTGGAAAGTGCTATTTTATTACTCAAAAGTCGCAGCACCATCGATATTAAAATTGTTCGCCGCTACGATAATTTACCGCCAGTTCCCTGCTATATCGGACAACTTTCGCAAGTATTTATGAACATCCTCAGCAACTCCGTAGATGCCTTAATCAATCAAGCCACTTCCCAAAAGTTTTCCTTAGAATTTCAACAAAGCGATCGCCCACAGTCTTGTTTGCTAGCCTACCAAAAACCTACCATTGAAATTACCACCCAACTCGTTCCCGAAACTTCCGAAAAATCACCAAACAATCCCCGAGACAAACAACTAGAAAAGCGATGGATATCCATTCAGATCGCCGATAACGGACCGGGAATTTCTCCAGAAAAACAACAAGAAATTTTTGACTCCTTTTCCCGCAAGAAAAAAGCCGGCAAAGAAACCAGCCTTGCCTTAAGTTATTGGATTGTCACCGCCAAACACGGTGGCAAATTTCACTTTTACTCCACCCCCAACCAAGGCACAACCTTTGAAATTTGGTTGCCCCGTTCCGGCGACATCTGATAGGATAGCCATATAATATGCCCCACCTCTATGCTGCCGCCTATGTCCCTCACCCCGACCCAACAACAAGCCGTCTGCGCACCCACAAGCGTGGTGGTTACCGCTGGTGCGGGAACGGGGAAAACGCATATGCTGGCACAACGGTATTTATACTACTTGCGGGAAAAAGAGCAATCCCCCTTGCAAGTGGTTGCCGTTACCTTTACCAACAAAGCCGCCGACGAATTGCGATCGCGGATTCGCAGTTTGGTCAAAGAACAGCTTCCCCAGGGGCAAGATATCTTAGCCGAGTTAGAAGCTGCCCCCATTAGCACCCTACATTCTCTGGCCGCGCGGATTTGCCGGGAACATCCCCAAAAGGCAGATGTACCGCCAGATTTTGAAATTTTGGACGAACAGGAAGGAAAACTGTGGCAGTTGCAGGTTCGCGAACAAGCGATCGCAAATTTACCCCTAAGACTTTTTGAAAAAATCCCCTACTCGCTGCTAAAAAAAGTCATTCACAGCCTGCTTGACGACCCCATTTCGGCATCGGAAGCCTTGGCACTAGCTGAAGAGAAAAATACAATAAATTTTGCGAAAAAGAGACAAAAGCAGCTTTGGAAGAATTTGCGTTCTAGTTCCCCGTGGCAAGAAGCGAAAGAGATTTTATTTCAATATAGCGGTTCCGAAAACGACTCACTGGAACAATCCCGTCAAACAGCCGTGGCGGCAATGGCAGCATTGGAAGCAGAAGAAACGCCATCGGTAGAGAATTTAGATGCCATTTGTAAAATTGACCTGCGCAAAGGCAGCAAGAAAAAATGGCAGGTGGGGGAATTTGAAGAAGTCAAAAAGGCGTTAAAAAACCTGAAAGAAACTATCAAAGAAGCTTTAAAAGATGGTCTCGGTCAATCGCTGGTAGCAGACGAACAACTGGCGGCGGCGTTGCCAAGTTTAAAAGAAGCTTTTGAACTCGTATCGGAAGAAATAGCAGCGGCGAGAAAGCAAACCCGGAAATTGGGATTTGCTGATTTGGAAGCACAGGCATTGCAGGCATTGCAGTCAGAAGAAGTTCGGCAATACTACCACCGGCGATGGCAGGTGTTTCTGGTAGATGAATTTCAAGATACCAATCCCGTACAGGCAAGGTTGCTAGAATATTTGACCAAAACCGCAGAAATGACCGTTGTCGGGGATGAAAAACAATCCATTTACGGATTTCGCCGTGCCGATGTGCGCGTATTTCGGGAATTTCGCGATAAAATTGTGGCTGCCGGTGGTACGGAAGTGAACCTACAGCAAAGTTTTCGCACCCACGCCGGATTGGTGGACAGCATCAACCGCATTTTTACACCTATTTTAGCAGAAGACCATCAAGATTTAACTGCTTTTCGCCAGCAGGCACCCCAGCAACCGCCGCATGTGGAGGTGGCAACGGTAACCGGTAGCGATAAGGAAATTACCATAGACCAGCGACGGCGGGTGGAAGCGAACTATATTGCCGAGAAAATACGTGCGGTTTTGGATAGGGAAACCCCAATTTACGATTCCAAGCTACAAACGGAACGCGCGATCGCAGCTGGGGATATTGCTATTTTAGCGAGAAGTTGGGCGCCGTTGGAGATTTATGCCGAAGCGTTGGCGGCGGCTGGCATTCCAGCGGCGATTGTGGGGGGAGAAAATTTACTGCAAACTCGGGTGGCGAAAGATGTGTTGGCATTGTTGCGATTTTTAGCCGATGCGAGAGACGATGTGGCGTTGGTGGCGCTGTTGCGGAGTCCTTTTTTTGCGGTTAGCGATCGCGTTTTGTACGAAATAGCGAATAATAATAATGGTAGCGAATTTTGGTGGCAGCGGTTGCAAACTTGCCAGCATCCAGAGATTTCCCAGCCGCTATCGGTGTTGAAAAAATTAAGAACCCTTCGGCAGGGCTCAGGGCAAGGCGATCGCAACATCGAACCCCCCAGCCGTTTGCTACAATTGGCAGACTACCATACCGGCTATACTGCCGTTATTACCAACTTACCAGATGCCCAGCGACGGGAAGCCGACTGGCGGGGATTTCGAGATTTGGTTCGTCGTTTGGAAACTGGTAACCTCGACGTTTTCACCGTGGTCAGACGCTTGCGAAGTTTGGAAGCTGCTGAAATTGCCATTCCCCGACTGCCTTTAGAAATCGAAAACGCCGTTTCCTTGATGACCGTTCACCGCGCCAAAGGATTAGAATGGCCGTGGGTTATCGTTGCCGATTTGAGTCGTAAAGAAAACAACCGCAGCGAAGACATTTACTTCGATCCGGAATACGGGGTAGCTTTGAAGTTTCCCAACACTACCGACAAAAATAGCCAATCCCAGCTATATCGATTTCTGGAAAGTCAGCAAAAACAGCAGGAAGAGATGGAAGCCAAGCGACTGCTGTATGTAGCTTTAACCAGAAGTCGCGATTTTCTGCTGTTAACCGCTAGCAACGAAAAACGCGGAAAGCTAAATATTCTAGAACCGGGTTTGCAAGCCGCCAATATTTCTCCCACTGCTATTCCCTACATCCCCGAAAACGCCATTCCGCCAACACCTCCCCTCCCCCCACCACCATCGGTTAACGGGGAAATCCTGTTGGATTCGGCAGGATTGGGATTGTGGGAACTGCCGGTTACCGCTTTAAGCGTATATGCTCGCTGTCCGTGGGAATTTAAATTAAACTATATAGAAGGACACCCAGGTATTGGGGAAGGTTTGGATGAAAGACGCCGCATCGGTCAGCTAACCCACCAGGCGTTGGAAGGCGACATTTATAATATAGATACGCTACAAAAACTCGCGCCTGGTTTGGAACCTGCGTTGGTTCAAGAAGCGATGGAGTTAGCCAACAAATTCCGCCAGCATCCGGAATTTGCACCTTTTCGCCAACCCAATCTTCTTCGGGAACAACCAATCCAACTGCCAATGGAAGGAATTACGTTGAATGGTATTGCCGATTTGGTGGGTGACGACTGGGTGTTGGATTACAAAACCGATGCTCAAGTTTCTCCAGACAACCATCGTTTCCAATTATGGGCCTATGCTAGCGCATTACAAAGCGATCGCGCCTACATTGCCTATTTACGCCACTCGCAGGTGCATACGTTTGACCGAGAGACTTTGCAAAAAACCGAGGCGGAGGCGAAAGATTTGGTTCAAGGCATTCTCTCTGCCGATTTTACTCCCAAACCCCATCCCCAAACCTGCAAAGTTTGTACCTATCAGACCATCTGCGAGTTTGCGGCTAAAGAATAGTTGGGTTTTTTATTGAGAAAATTTTTCAATAACTTGCTAAAATATTGACACTTTAAAATGTTGTTAAACATTATATGAGCTCGATCCCGAATGGCGTTTTGGTTGCCTGGAGGGATTTTTTGACAAATGAGTACGTTTGTGGTAATACTAACATCTAGCGATCGCCACTGCTACGAAATGCGATCGCATTGTTATATGAAAATCGTTGCTGCCATTGCCTTTTGATTGACTGGTGATGGCATTTTTGGTATAGAAGAGGGGGAGTCATTCCCTTTTGATAAACAAACAATAGGATGATTTTGGAACTCTCTCCTCCACACTCCCATGCC
>CAYZHY010000053.1:0-27028 GCA_964477525.1 uncultured Geitlerinema sp.
TATATATCCGAATCGAACCATTGTCCCTATATATAACGAGCTGAATCAATGGAGCCAGTATATCTAGCCGCGTCTCAAAAACTGGTAAGATAGCCCTCAAGTGGCTTGGTGCCTACCTACTAGGTTCTGGCTGGTTCGGTCTTGAAAAAGCCAAAAAAGCCAAACACCAGAGCTTTTGGGAAAACTTTCCACCAATAAGCCTAGACGATCGCAAATTTTGAGTACCAGTTGCATGATGAACCTACGCTCGTTTTTTGTTGTATTGGCCGTGGTCGCTTTGTCGCTTTTGCTGGTTGCCGGAAGTGGTGCGTATTGGTTGTACAACCACAGTCCCCTCTCGGTTCTTAGCGGCACCACCTCTACTTATCCCAAAACCACGATGTTTCTTCCCAAATCAACACCAGCTATGGCTTCTTTGCTGGTGAATCCAGAACGAGTCGATAACTTACTGCGGGTACTCGTGGCTCCAGAAAATCGCCGCCAGACCCATCGGGAATGGCAAAGTTTAGAACAAAACTTACTTTTTAAAACGGGATGGCAGTACAATCGCGATATCGCTCCTTGGTTGGGTGATGAAACCACCATTGCTGTGACGGCACCAGATATTGACCGGGATGCCAGCAATGGTAAGACACCTGGTTATTTACTAGCTACTACAACCAAAGACGACCTAGCCGTCCAAGATTTTTTACAATCGCTGCTTCGTCCGGGAAAATCTCCAGCATGGAATCAAAATACTTATAAAGGCGTAAGTCTGTTTTCGAGAGAACGTCCCGATGCCGATCCCGAAGCTACGGAGAAAATGGCTGTGGCGACAGTTGGCGATCGCTTTGTTTTGCTGGCCAACCATCCCCAAGTGATTCGAAATGCGATTGATAACGCGCAAGTAAGTAATTTGAGTTTGGCAAGCGATCGCAACTATCAAGAAACGCTAGCTCAGCTCGCTCCCCGTAAAATAGGCGTAGCGTTTGGCAACTTACCTCAACTGACAGCATGGTTGGGAAATTCCGCAGCATTGAGAGCTTCCGCAGACCGTTACGAGAAATTGGGTGTGGCCTTGGAGTTGAAACCAAAAGGTATGGTTTTGGATATAGCAGCTGCTGGCACTCTGGAAACAGCAAGCAAGCAACTGCCTTTGCTATCGGAACCCGTCCCAGCTTTGAAATATTTACCATCCAATACCAATTTGGCGATTGGCAGCAAAGATTTGCACGAACTCTGGCGACAGTTGCAACCTATTCTCAATAGCGATAGCGTCCTGGCAGAAGCCATGCGTTCTGCGGTTCGAGATCTGCAACATTATTGGGGAGTGGACTTGGGCGAAGAAATTTTTCAATGGTACGATCGCGAATATGCTTTGGGATTGGTCGTTCGGCCTCGATCGCCAGAAGCTGCTTCTCACAGGAAATACCAGCAAGATTGGGTCTTTGTCGGGAAAATCGACCGCCAGCAAGCAGATGCGATCGCGAACAACCTCAATGCGATCGCCAAATCTAACGGATATACTGTCGGACCTGTCACCTTACAAGACCAACAAATTTATGCTTGGACGCAACTAACTGCCTCCCAGAAATTAGCAGATACCTCCCAACCAAATCTCAAATTTCCCACTTTATCAGCGCAGGAAAACGGTTTTTATACGTACATCGATGGCTATCAAATCTTTGCTAGTTCCTTAGAAGCCATGAATGCCGCCTTGCAAGCACCAGCCAACTCTACCCTGGCTAGCCCTGAATTTCAAAAATCCATCGCACCTTTTCGCAAGCCCAACCAAGGATATGCTTACATCAACTGGCAAAACGTCAAACCCAGCCTGGAAAAACAATTCCCAGCCGTACGTTTGCTAGAAAACGCAGCAAGTCCAGTTTCCAAGCATTTGCGATCGCTAACTGCCAGCAGCTATGGGGTCCAAAACGGTGTCTTCAAAGGACGTATTTTCCTGCGACTAACCGCAGCCCAATAGTTTTAGAGCCTGGGAGACGGGAAACAACGCACAACGAACTCGATTGTTCCATTTTTCCTTTCTTCAGGCTCTTCCCCCTCTGCCCGCTCTTTTCTTACAAGCAAACTACTTTAATTCTTTCTTATGTTGCTTTCTTTGTTTCTTTTGTTCGACACGAAACAGCCAAACCATCAAAGCTACCACACCTATTTGTAAAGCGAAATTGGGGAAAACCGACCCCACTGCTTCTCCCTGGGCAAATTTAGCTAGAAACATAAAAGCACCCAGCAAGCCAGATGCGGCAAATGTTACATAAACCAATTGTCTTAGCCCTCGATAGGGCGATTTCATTTCCGCTCGTAATTGAGCGTATTGTTCGGGGGTAAAACGCTGACGTTGCCCATGGTTATTGGCGTTTGATTCTGGCATATATTTTTCCTAAATACAGCTAGAGGTAAAATCTTTAATCTCAATTTATTATAAAAAAAATGTCAAAAAACTGCTAAAAGGGTTTCCATTGTAGGGAAAAATAAATCCCTTTTTCTTGTAAACTGTCTCGCTCGCGATCGCTATCCACCAAAGGAATTCCCCAATCGACACGTGCAACTATAGCGTTGCTTTCCCAGCGCAAACCCAATCCCGTACCTACCAATGTATCGGGATCTGGATTGTCAGCACGAACATTCCAACCCGTGCCAATATCGAAAAAGGGTACCACCTGCAAAACACTTGATTCCGAAAAACGTACGACTGGCAGTTGAACTTCTGTTGAGACGAGTACGCCACTATCCGTCAGCAAGGTATCTTCGCGATAACCCCGTACGCTATTGAAACCACCAAGACCAAACTGTTCCAACGACAATAACGAATCGGTAGCCAGTTGGATGTCAGAACGCATCAAAAATAGGGCATCTTCGCCTAGCGATCGCAACCATTGTACTTGCGCATGCCAAGTAAAAAATTCGCTATCGGGTAAATTTTCGTTATCCGTAGCATCCAGCCAATCCAAACCAAAACGAAACTCCGAACGCGCTGCGAAAATATATTCTTCTCCCCTTTGGGTCCACTTTTGGAAAAAGCTAGCAGTGGTGATTTTGGTTACCCCTTGGTCGCTAGCAGCAACGGAAAGAGGAAACGATTCGTCTAGCAGATAGGTGAAACTGCGTTCGTGGGAAGCACTCAAACCGATTAAAAATTCTTGTTTGGGAGTTTCCAGCACAGGTTGTTCAAAGGTTAGTTCGTAGGTTTGGGTTTCGGCTTCAATATCTAATGGCTCGAAAGGTTCTTCAATAATCTTACCCTTTTCCAAGCTAGCACGCAGGCGAATGGTACTATTACGAGCATTGATAGGGATGCTGTAGATAGCGTCTATGTTGTTGCTACCATCCGTACGAGTATAATTCAGTTCCAAGCGATCGCCATTTCCTGTCAGATTGCGGTTGATAATTTGAGCTTCTTGGCCAAAACTGCCAACACTAGGCGATCGCTCGTTATTGATATTTGCCTGTATTTGCCAGGGGTTGGCTGGTTCTACATCCACCGAAAGCAAATTGGTTCCAGGATCGGTACCCGCTAACAGTTCGGCAGATATATTTTTAACTAGCGGGTCCAAAAGCAGCATTTGGAGAGCTTCTAAAAGTTGGTCTTGATTGATGGGTTTTTCTGTAGCTTTTTGCAAGCGACGGCGAATATAACTGGATTGTAAATGTCCCGTACCATTGATTTCAATTTCGCTGATACGACCTTCTACAACTTGAATGGTTACTGTATTTTCCTTGATGGTTTGGGGAGGAATATACGCACCAGTGGTAATATATCCATTATCAACGTATTTTTTGGTAACTGCCGAACGTGCTTGCAACAATTCAGCAAATGTAATAGAACGATCGCGGAAACCAGCGGTTGCTTCCCGTAATTCTTCGTCGCTATAAGCAGTATTGCCTTCAAACTCAAATTTTTTGACGGTAATGGTTCCTGGAATCCTGCTTGGTTTTGGAGATTCTTCTGTAGGAACCATTTCTGGTAAAAGATCTTCTGGCGGTGGCAAATTTGGGGCAGTTTCGGGCAACCGGTCGCGTTCCTCGTTTGGCAAAATATCTTGAGGGGATGGAAGCTGCGATCGCATTTCTACCGACAAACCTGGTTCCTCTGGTAAGGGAGTCAAAATCTTACTCACACCTACACCATCTGGTTTGGTTTGCCCCCACCCAACTTCTGCCACAACGAAAGAGAAGAGAGGGAAACTATAAATAACAACAGACCTCAATTGTTGTTTCCATCTTATTTTTTTCACATGAATCTCCCAATTGGGCTATAAGTAATGATTCTGTTTGAAGAGTTTGACAAGCAAAAAAATATAGAATCCACTGCATTATGTTATCATTCCATACCATGCATATTTAGAAAATTGGGCTTTATTTGACACAACGAGCGTGTAAAATAAACAAAATTGCCATAGCACCAAATTTCCACCAAATATGAAACTGGCCATTAACAGCAACGCCAGCATACCAGCACAAGTATGGTTAAAGATGCACCAATTTATAGTTCATTCGATTGGACAAAAAACAGAAAAAATTTTGCTTTTCCTGCCATGAAAAAAGCGATTGCTATCCTTCCCCAATCCCCCAAACTTTCCAACCATTCCCCTTAGAATGCCCAATATAAAGGGAGTCTTGAAATCGATCGGATCGTTTCATTTGGCCGCCACCTCAATAAGTATCGTTCGCAAGTTTTTGCTCAACCAAACAGCGAAACATCTTGCGAATCCAAATCAAAGCCAACAATCGCTATTTTGCTATTACCAAACATTTAACGATGGTATGACATTGGTTCCTTCAGTCCCATCGCACGGCTGTAAAATAGCTAACTCCCCCCAATGGCGTATAAAATAACGCCCAGTTGGTCCTCCAATTTTTCCTAACCCCAGATAGCTATCTTGATATGTGTATCGAAGCCAATTACTTCGGATACCAAAACATACCTTTAATCCCTTCCGGATCGGAAACAAATCCTAAATTTTTATAAAAGTCTACCACGTGGGGATCGGCAAATAACGTGATATTGCTAATATCTTCTTTACGCAGTTTCTCAATTAGATACTGCATTAGTGCCTTGCCCAACCCCTGACCTTGGTAATCGGGATGTACAACCACATCCCAAATCGTAGCATTAAAAGCGTGGTCAGAAGTTGCTCGCGAAAAGCCAACTAGCCGTTTTTTGGATCCTTGAATTTCCCACATAGTCACCACACAAAAACTATGTTGAACAGCTTTTTTAACTTTACGCAGGGGACGTCGCGACCAACCAACAGCATCGCATAGTTCTTCCAAGTCGTATAGATCGATATCCCGGCTGGTACTAAAATAAACACGAATTTCATTACCAGCACCGTTGTTGGTTGTTGGTACCACGTATTCTTCTAATTGAGGAGACGAAGTCGTCGTTGGGTTGTTTTCAGGACTGCTAAACAAATTTTTCCAAAAGCCTTGAGTCATGGAAAATTCCTACCGATAGTTGGACACTCCGGAATGGACCGGGACAGAGTTTTCAAGGCGCGCCAGGGCCAAGTTCGCAGTTGTTTTTTTGACGAACCAAACAACTCTCGGGACAGCCATGGTCCCATTTCAGAAAACATTAAAGAAAACAAGTTGTTGGTAGGAACCAGCGAAAACCTCGTCCATAGACCAAAATGGGAGGTAGGTTTGGCGGAACTTTGGCTATATTCAAACCTAAGTCGTACAACCAATATAGCTTTTTGAGGCGTGAGAAGATAGCTGCTGCTAAACTTCCCTTCCTACCGTTAAGGTAGCTTATCTGGGGGAATTTTGATAGCGATCGCTTCATGTTGTACCGGAATAGATTTCCACGGAGACCGCCAGCAATCGGGAAGATAAACTATCCAATCTTGGTGTTCCTACAATTACGCTACGAGCATCTATGCTTGTCGAACGGGCTAAGCTATATTGGATATTAGTTTGTTATTCCAGAACAAGTGGTTCTTCCGCCTAGCACCGCCAATTTCTACATCAGCACCGCCTAAAATCGCACTTACTTGCTGGTATTGGTATTAGAAACCGATAGATAGTTGGTAGTTAGTGGTAGCTAATGGCTTAAAGATCTAGTTTGAAGTTGGTAGCTACAGATTGTTCCTTGGGATGGCAGTAGGAAAGCTCGTACACTTAATATTATGCGATTCTCCTAATTGGGAGACGCTTTACAAAGGCGCAACCAAAATGGTAGTCACATCTGACCCTGAATGATGGCAACGGGTTTAAAATCTTCCACACTAGATCTATTAAAGCGATTCAATCGAGCTTTTCCCCAGTTTTACGAACAGTTCGTCAGCAGCGAGATTCAGCTGCAAAATCTAAAGCTGGCTTACCAACTATACAAAACGCGACAGGCGGTTATCGAAATCAAACCAGAAGGTAACAAAAGCGCGCTACATTTTGCCTATCGCAACCAATCTTTCCTGCTAAGCGATATTTTTGGCGTTTTAGCAGCTTACGGCCTCACGATTCACAGTCTCAGCCTTTACGGTCAAATTTATCCCCCCATGTTGGTGTTTATTAAGTTGGTGGTTTCCCGTAGAGGCAAAGCCCTAACTGATAAAACATCCGAAAACGTATGTCGCGCTGTTCGAGAAGCCTTAGCAGGACACTTTGAAGTGGAAGAAATGCTGGCTGTGGAATTTAACCTAGACGCTGGATTGGAAGATGTGGAAACAGAGTTTTATGTAGACCCCGTTTTTCACTTGCCAGCACTGCTGATCGAAGCCGATAACCAACCAGGACTATTTTATAAAGTCATGTATGCCATTTGGCAGGAGGATTTGCTTGTGGTTAATGCTAACTTGCTGGTCTGGCGAGGACGTACCCGATTAATTTTATATTTGTTGGGTCCCAACGAGAATTTAATTCCCGATTATCTGGGACAGAAAATTGCGGAAAGCGTACGCCAAAGACTGCTTGGTTAGCGGGGATGGGTTCGATGCTAGCGATAATGGATGGCTTGGCTTCCAAAAAATATCGTTGAAAATGCCAACGATTTTTCATGGATGGGAAACGGAAAATGTACACTATTCTCTAGAAGGCTGCAACACCACCAGCTACAACTTTCCTGCGAATGGTCTCAAGTTTAGATATGACCAAAATTAATATTCGGGGCGTTTTCCACAAATACAGACTAACGCAGGCAACGTCTCATCCTAGGACACTCGTTTTTATTCACGGTTGGCTGCTCAGCAGTTGCTACTGGCAATCGATTGTGGATCAGTTGTCGCCAAAGTTCCAATGTTTGACCTACGATTTGCGGGGATTTGGCGATTCGCAACCGAATTCTTCCCAGGCAGGTCGCGAACTGGGATATACGCCTGCTGCTTACGCTGAAGATTTAGGGATTTTGCTGGATAAATTGGATTTGAAATCGGTGTGGGTGGTGGGACATTCTCTGGGTGGTAACATTGCTTTGTGGGCGGCAGCACAAATGCCAGAGCGGCTTCGTGGGGTGATTTGTGTTAATGCTGGCGGCGGTATATACATTCAAAAGGAGTTTGAACGTTTTCGCCAAGCTGGAACTTGGATGGTACAACAGCGCAGGTGGTGGTGGCGTTACGTACCCATGTTGGATTTGGCGTTTACCAGGATGAATGTGGTGCGCCCCATTGCTCGCAAATGGGGAAGACAGCGGATTGTGGATTTTTTAAATGCCTATTCGGAGGCAGCGGTAGGATCTTTGCTGGAATCTACAACGGAGGATCGGGTTCATCAGTTGCCTCATGTGGTTTCCCAACTCCAGCAACCGGCGTATTTTATTGCGGGTTCGGGAGACACGGTCATGGAACCCAAGTACGTACGCCATTTGGCGAGCTTTCATCCTCTGTTTCAAAATGGCAAAGAGAATACGATCGAACTTCCCCATTGCGGTCATTTGGCTATGTTGGAACAGTCGGAGTTGCTTGCTAGAGAGATTCGGCGGATTTTATATCGACACGGCTAAGTTGCGGGTGTGGCGGTTGGTACAGGTTCATGACTTCTGTTAGCGGCATTCGCGATCGCACGCCCAGTTCTAAGGAAGAAGTGTATCCCCGCTCTAGGTGAAAGGCCGCCGCACAACCAATCATGGCGGCGTTGTCGGTACAGAATTTTAAAGGGGGAAAGATAACCTGAGTTTGCCGTTCGGTGGCTGCTGCTTGCAGGTTGTCTCGCAGGGCACTGTTGGCAGCGACACCACCGCCGACGACGATGGTATCTAGTTGGTGGTCTCTCGCACAAGCGATCGCGCGTTTGGTTAAAGATTGGGCAACGGTTTTTTGGAAACTAGCTGCCAAATCAGCTACTGGCAAAGCTTCGCCGGTGGCTTCTAATTTTTGTACCAATCGCAAAACGGCCGTTTTCAAACCGCTAAAGCTGCAATCGTACGGATGGTATCCTCCCTCGGGTCGGGAAACTTTACCTTCGGGGAAAGCAAAAGCGTCTGGATGGCCAGTTTTGGCAGCTTTGTCGATGGCTGGTCCGCCAGGATAGCCTAGTTTTAACAATCTGGCGACTTTATCAAAGGCTTCGCCGGCGGCATCGTCGCGGGTACGACCGAGCAAACGATAGTCTCCAGGGGATTGTACGTTAATGAGGCTAGTGTGACCCCCGGAAACCAATAGGCAGAGAAAAGGTGGTTGTAACTGGGGATGGGTAAGATAAGAGGCGTAAATGTGACCTTCTAGGTGGTGAACCCCCAAAAAAGGTTTTTGGTGGAGCATGGCTAGGGTTTTGGCAGCGGTGGTGCCTACCATTAAAGAACCCACCAAGCCGGGGGCACAGGTGGCAGCGATGCCGTCAATACCATCCCACTCTAGTTGCGCGTCTGCCAAAGCTTGCGCGATCGCGGCATCGATGGTTTCCAGATGCTGTCGGGAAGCAAACTCGGGCACAATCCCACCAAATTCGCTGTGTGCTGCCATTTGCGAGGCAACAACATTACTGAGAACGTCACAATTTTTTACAACTGCGACAGCCGTTTCATCGCAGCTAGTTTCAATCGCTAAAACCGTGGTCATTTTTGACACCAAAATCTATATAGAATTTTTACATAAAATATAAACGATATATGTTTGGATTTTGGGAAACTACCTTTAGAAAAGCTTTTAGAAATACCTATCTCCACTCGTTCGTATACAATTCATTTATATAAAGCTTGATGGGAGATATCCATATTTTGCCTTGGCCATCAATTCTACATACTTCTTCCCTATAGATAAAATATAAATTTTTTTAATAACACAAAACACAATTGGCCATCAGGCTTGAGAATTCTAGGATAGCGATTTTTCGTCTTGCAGAGACAAAATTGAGAAAGGAAAGAACCAAAAATATCCCAGGCTCGTTGACAAGCAAAGCTCTTGAAAAAGATTTCAATCCTTCGATACAAATCACAAAAAAAGTTTACATAACAAGCTTTACTAAGCCAGCAGCTAGAGAGTATCATAACTGGCAAACCTAGCCATCGTACTCATGGCGCATCTTAGGTAATGTTGCTTTTGAGCTTTCCAGATTATTTCTGGGAAGCCGTGAGTACCATCGAGAGCTGGTACCAAACAAAAACAGTGGGCTCCTTTTCCGCTCCCACAAACTCCTGGTAGTCAACCCCCCAAAAGCGGCTTTCTTGCCCAACTTGAAGATGGATACCAGGTTAGGAGGGGCTAGAAACGACGACGGTTGCAACCGTCCCCATGCAAATTGTTTTTCCTAATCCCAGCTGAAGCAGGGTGGTTCCCAACTTAACAGGAGGTTTTCATGAAAAAACTGATAGCAGCATTGATGCTGACCGTTTCGATAATGTTTGCGTTTGCTCCGGCAGCGTCAGCAATCGAATACGGCAATTTAACCCGTTGTAGCGAAAATCCTGCTTTCCAAGCTAGAGCGGAAAGAGCTACGACCGAAGCCGATCGAGCTCGTTTTGAAAGATATTCTTCGTTGCTGTGTGGCGACGATGGATTGCCTCACCTAATTACCGATGGTAATTTGTCCCATGCTCGGGAATTCCTGATTCCCAGCGTTCTGTTCTTATATATTGCTGGTTGGATTGGCTGGGTAGGTCGCAAGTACCTACAAATGGCCCAAAAACAGAAAAAGCCTGAAGAACCAGAATATATCATTAACGTGCCTGCGGCTATTCAATGCGCCTTGAGCGGGTTTATTTGGCCCTTAGAAGCCATTAAAGAAGCTGCTAGTGGCGAACTAGCTGCTAAAGACGATGAAATCCCAATTTCCCCTCGCTAAGTTGTTTCTTGTCGTTTTACGGCCGTTTTGGAAGGTTCAATTATGGATAATTTCAGCAAGTTTCTATCCACAGCACCAGTCATCGCGATGCTCTGGATTATCATTACCTCGGTCATTTTGATTATGGCCAATTACTACTTCCCCGATCGCTTGGTTTTCAATCTGTAAATTTTTGTAAAGCTGTCCATTGGCGATCGTCTTTTAGAAGATTATAGGATCCATACTCAATCGAAATTGGGGCGAGTGGTTGCGGGAGAGTTCCTGAAACTGCTGGCCCCAATTCTAGTGTTTTTTTGCTTTGAACTTCTCCATAGCAGCCATTTTTAGCTACCAACTCCACAAGACGCGATCGCTTCTTGCAGCAAATAGCAGCGAAAAAGGGTAAGATAAAAGGCTGACTTTCATATTGGAAATCAAGAAACCAATGGCAGAAACGTTCTTTTTCAACGCTTTACGGCAAGCGATTGACGAAGAGATGGAACGCGACGATACCGCATTTGTCCTGGGAGAAGACGTAGGACATTACGGTGGTTCCTATAAAGTTACCAAAGACCTCTATAAAAAATATGGAGAATTGCGCATTCTCGACACTCCCATCGCCGAAAACAGCTTTACCGGCATGGCGATTGGCGCTGCGATGACCGGGTTGCGTCCCATTATTGAAGGTATGAATATGGGGTTTTTGTTGCTGGCCTTCAACCAAATCGCCAACAACGCCGGTATGGTACGCTACACTTCTGGCGGCAACTTTAAAATTCCCCTGGTCATTCGCGGACCCGGTGGGGTGGGAAGGCAGTTGGGGGCCGAACACTCCCAACGTTTGGAAGCCTATTTTCACGCAGTACCGGGGTTAAAAATCATTGCTTGTTCTACTCCTTACAACGCCAAAGGTTTGCTGAAAGCTGCCATTCGCGATAACAATCCGGTTTTGTTCTTCGAACATGTCTTGCTGTACAACTTAAAACAAGACTTGCCAGAATCGGAGTACGTTCTGCCATTAGATCGAGCGGAAATCGTTCGCGAAGGCAGCGATGTTACGATTTTGACCTATTCCCGGATGCGGCATCATGTCATGCAAACCCTCTCTAGTTTGGAAAAAGAAGGTTACGATCCTGAAATTATCGATTTAATTTCTTTGAAGCCTTTTGATTTTGAAACCATTGGTGCCTCCATTCGCAAAACCCATCGGGTCATTGTGGTTGAGGAGTGTATGAAAACAGGTGGCATTGGTGCCGAACTCGTCGCTTCCATCAACGACCAATTTTTTGACGAGTTGGATGCTCCCGTATTGCGGTTGTCTTCCCAAGATATTCCCACTCCTTATAGTGGAACGTTAGAACGCCATACAATTATTCAACCCCAGCAAGTGAGCGAGGCGGTGAAGAAGATGGTGGCGCTGCAAGTGTAACAGCTACTGAGGGTGGAACCTGCCAAACGTGGGAAATATGGAGAGAAATAGCCAATTCCTATTTCCCGCCTGCACTCCCCATCCTCTGCGTCTTTTATGTGGAAAGATGGACGCCAAAAGCTGGGCTGGCCGAAACTTAGCTAGATATATAGGTTACTCCCATGCAAAGACAGCGATCGCTTTTGCTATTAATTTTGATATTGGTCTTTTCCGCCATAGCCGTTTTGATCCGATTGCCCCTGCCTTTGGGATTGGATCTGCGTGGCGGCGCGCAGCTGACCATACAGGTACAACCCAGCGAACAGGTGCAAAAAATCACGCCGGAGGTTATGGAAGCGGTAGAAAGCGTGATTCGCAATCGCGTCAATGGGTTGGGCGTTTCGGAACCTTTAATTCAACGCATTGAGAACCGAGAGCAAATTGTGGTGCAGCTCCCTGGGGTAAGCGACCCAGCACAAGCCGAACGAGTGTTGGGTGGAACCGCACAGTTAGATTTTCGCAAGCAAAAACCAGGAACTTCCGAAAAATTACAACAACTTTTAGCACAAAGAACGCAGTTACGCCAGCAACTGGAAGCCCTACGGTCTCAACTCCAACAACAAGGTTCTGGTTTCCAGCAACAAGAAGACTCTCAATTGCAGCAAGCGATCGCGGAAACGCAAAAACAGCTACAAAACGTGCAAAAACAATTTCCAGAACTCTACGAACGCACGGGATTAACGGGAAAATATTTAGAAGATGCATTTGCCAATCCCCCCAGACAAGGAGGGAGCTGGAGCGTGAGCTTGCGATTTAACGGTGAAGGTGGCGATCGCTTTGCGGAACTCTCCAAAGATATCGCCGGAACCGGTCGCACCATCGGGATTTTTCTCGACAACCGCCTGTTAAGCGCTCCTGTCGTCCGAGCTGAGTTTGCCGAAACCGGCATTACTGGCGGCGGTGCGGAAATTACGGGCAATTTTGATGCCCAAGAAGCCAACAATTTAGCCATTCAATTGAAAGGCGGTGCCCTGCCAGTTCCCGTGGAAATTGTCGCTAATCGCACGGTGGGAGCGACCCTAGGTCGAGATAGCATTCGCCGCAGTATTTATGCAGCCACCGGTGGTTTGTTCTTGGTTTTGGTCTTCATGGTGGTTTACTATCGCTTGGCAGGGGCGATCGCCGATTTGGCTCTGTTGGTCTACTCGATTTTGACCCTAGCCAGTTATGCATTTATTGGCGTTACCATCACCTTGCCAGGAATTGCTGGATTTATTTTAAGTATTGGTATGGCAGTAGATGCCAACGTACTCATTTTTGAACGTACTCGCGAAGAAATGCGTGCTGGCAAAAGTTTGTATCGTTCGGTGGAGTCTGGTTTTTACCGTGCCTTTACCAGTATTTTAGACAGCAACGTTACCACCCTAATTGCTTGTGGGGCTTTGTTTTGGTTCGGCACTGGCTTTGTGAAAGGATTTGCCCTAACTTTGGGAATTGGGGTAGTGGTGAGTATGTTTACGGCTCTCACCTGCAGCCGTACCCTGCTATTTTATACGATTTCTTTTCCCCAGTTTCGTCGCCGCGAACTGTTTTATCCCCACCCCCCGAAAATGGCAAAAACACCCAAAACAGTGGATTAAGCCAAATTTTCAATGGGGGCAGGTAAAAACCAACATTCTCCGGAACCGTTCTCCACAACCAACAAGTAAATGTTGTTAGGTACCAACATGAAATTTAGCGTTACGAAACAGCGATCGCGATGGTGGACTGTTTCTGCCACGGTGATTCTCATTGGCTTGATTTCAGCGATGATTTCCTTTTTTTCCATTGGCTATCCCTTAAAACCAGGATTGGATTTCGTCGGTGGTACGCGGTTGCAGCTAGAACTCGATTGCAGCGTTGCCAACAATTGCGATCGCCCAATTCAACTTGGAGAGGTTCGCCAAGTTGTTGCCTCTCAAGGGTTGGAAAATAGCAGCATCCAGGTCGTCGGTGAAGACAGGCAGGCTCTATCCATCCGCAGTAAGGTTCTCGACACCCAAAAACGAACGCAACTGATCGAAGCACTTTCTGAGGAAATCGGCACTTTCGACCGCAGCCAAATCCGCATTGATACGGTAGGACCTACCATTGGACGCCAGATCTTCGTTTCTGGCATGCTATCGCTGCTGGTGGCTTTGGCAGGAATTATCTTCTACGTCAGCATTCGTTTCCAGTTTGACTACGCTCTGTTTGCCATTGTGGCCCTATTTCACGATGTTTTTGTTACTTTGGGAGTGTTTTCACTGCTGGGATTGGTGGCTGGGTTGGAAGTTGATAGTTTATTTTTGGTTGCTTTGTTGACAATAATTGGGTTTTCTGTTAACGATACGGTGGTCATCTACGACCGCATCCGAGAAAAATCCCAACTCAACCCGAATGAGAGCGTGGCTACTCTGGTAGACAGTGCTGTAAACGAAACCCTGACCCGCTCCATCAACACCACCTTAACCAGTTTGTTGAGTTTGGTAGCTATTTTGCTGTTTGGTGGCGAAACTTTAAAGGATTTTGCCTTTGCTTTAATTGTTGGCTTTATTAGCGGTGCGTATTCCAGTATTTTTATTGCCGGCTCTTTGCTGGAATGGTGGCGCCAACGTACGGGTCAGCCTCTAACCAATACAAAAATATCCGATGTTTCTAGCGATAGCGATGCTGCTTCTACCTCTTCAAGATAAAGAGATTCCATAAATAGATTGCTGGAAACACGACTCGATTGAGCTTGATGGGTTGGGTCATTTTCCTTAATTGTTTTTCATTTAGTTCACTTCGGCCATGAACTTAGAAACCAATGAAAGCGATCGCGCTATCCAAGTACAAGTACAACGGTTGCACCGCCTCCAAGTTTACATGCGGTGGCTCTTGGTAATCGTTCTGTGGCTGACAGTAGGTGTATGGAGTTTGTTCCAACTGCGAGAGGAAATTGCTCTTTGGTTGGATTATTGGACTTGGGTAGCGGTACGCTATGGCTTAGCCTACAACCGTCTCCCTGCTATTGGGTTGGCCTTGTGCATTGGCACAACTGTTTCTGTGTTAATTTGGCAAAGTCGCAATATCTTGCTAGGAATTCCCACACAGGAACAAAAACGTATGGAAAAAATGGTACGCCAAATTAACGCCAAGGGAAGCAAACATCCTTTATGGTGGTGGGTAGTGGAGCGAAAATCTTTTCCAGGAAAACCCCGTTAGCTTTCTACACATTTTTCATCTCCCTATCCAAAAACAGCAACCAAAAGCAATCCCTGCCTTGAAATATTTCTATTTGGGCATGTTTGCTGTCGCCAGAAATTAAGATCGTGGTAGGTACAACCTGAGCAGTTCCGCTGGCCAGCTCTTCCATTTTGTGGTTGGTTGTCACTCTCCTGACGAAATCAGTTTGTCTCCCCATTGAGGAACTCTCCGTTTGCTAGAACGAAGTAAAGTAATACATCAAAGCTGTCAAATACATTGCTATTAAAGCTACACTAACAATCGGAAGCACCACTCACTCCCCAGGATTGTTCCCGCAGACAAACATGGCAATCTATCGTCCGAAAGATAGGTGCCTAAAAAAAGTTTCAAAGGTAAAAAGTTTTCCGAACCAGGTCAGTACGTCTTTGGTTCCTTCCAGAATGCATGCAGTATCTATTCATACAGAGTTTTCTATCTTTCGTTCTCAGATGAGCTTTCTATGGCTAGGTTAGGTCAGGCCTCTTTTCGCAGTATTCTTCTAGGGGTCATTTTATTGCTGAGCATACCGACTTTGCTGGTGGGACTGAGTATCACCCACCGCAAAGCTCGTTCTAGTTTATTAGATACAGCTCGCCAAAATCTAGAAGAAAGCGCTATTCGTAAAGGAGAAAGCGTAACAAACGCCTTTTCTTTTCTGAAGGAAAATTTGCTGTTGGCCAGTTCCCGTATTGCCATAGAAGGAGAATCACCAGCCGAACTACAAAATTTTCTGCAACAGCTAAAAGAAACAACGCCTACCAAAATTTACTGCTTGCAGGTTGCCAATGCCAGCAACCAAAAAACCATCGCCAGTACCAGTACTTGTGAAAATCTAGATGGCATCGCTTCATTTCCCGACCAACTTTGGCCCCAAACACCAACCACCACAGAGTTGGATACTACTACGATTCGTACCAGTTTGATTTCTCTGCCTACAACTGCTTTTGGGGAAACCAACCGTGAAATGGGGGTGGTTCTCAATGTTCCAGTCTACGTATCTCCAACCGCCGAAGATGCTTCTACCAAGAAATTGGAGTATGTTTTACGTGCTTTTGTACCTCTCAGACAAAGCCAACGTAGCAAACCTTCAGAACAGCCAGGTTCTTTAACTGGATACACAGTACTCATCAATGAAGATGGCACCATTTTAGAACATCCCAACGACCCCAGCCGAGTAGGCAATAATATTGCTAACGAACCAGATTCCGAACGATTGCAAAGCATTATGAACGGTGCTTTGTCTGGCAGGAAAAATTTTGTTCATTTGTTTCAATTTGACCGCAAGAATAAAGAACTTATTGCTGGGTATACCGCAATTGACAGTCCTGTTCGTCCGGAAAAAAAATGGGTGGTTTTGGCGGTAACGCGCTTAGATTTTGCTCTTTCTGGTTTACATCAATTGCGCCAACTGTATGGGGTCTTGCTTTTGGGATTGCTAGCAGCTAATTTCTTGGTAACTTTATATTTAGCACCTTTGTTGCTGGCACGGCCTTTGGAACGCTTGGGAGAATACGCTTTCAACGTGCAGTGCCACACCTCTACCGAACCCGTTCCCAACAATTTTCAAGTTCGGGAATTCAATCAGTTGGCGGAAGCACTGAATGCTATGGTAGACCGGCTCAAAACTTGGGCCGAAGAATTAAATACAGCCTGGTATGAAGCCAAGGTAGCCAATCGTTTAAAAAATGAGTTTTTAGCAAATATTTCCCATGAATTAAGAACGCCGCTCAATGCTATTATCGGTTCGATTCGTTTGATACGCGATGGTTTTTGCGACGATCGCGAAGAAGAAATGGGCTTTTTGATGGAAGCTGACGAGGCGGCTATTCATTTATTAGATTTAATTAGCGATTTACTGGATTTGGCTAAAATTGAAGCTGGCCAACTTTCCATTCATTTACAATCTGTTAATTTACAAGAAGTTTTAGATGAAGCGATCGAATCTCAAAAAAGTCATATTCAGGAAAAAGGTTTACAGCTATACCAGCAAAAATCTAACCAAGAAGTTTCTGTCAAAGCCGATCCATCTCGCTTGCAACAAGTGTTTTTCAATATTATTAATAATGCCATTAAATTTACAGATAAAGGTAGCATTACCATCACTACGGAAGTAAGAAAATTGGAAAATGAAGGAAACAATCAATTCCAAGTTTTGGTTACCATTCAAGATACGGGAATTGGCATCGATCCCAATTTACAAAGTCAGCTATTTCAACCCTTTGTGATGGTAGATGGTTCGACAACGCGCAGCTACAGTGGTACGGGATTGGGATTAGCTATTTCTCGAAATTTAGTGGAACTCATGGGGGGCCAAATTGTCTTAGAAAGTCCCGGAAACAATGAAGGGACAACCGTTACAATTTGTTTGCCTTTACTTTTTAACTACGCCGATCGTACTACTACGAATACTTCCCAGGACACTTCTGAAAAAACCATGAAAAAATCCCAATCTCAAAGTTAACTGCTAAACTGTACGGATTTTTCATGGTTTTTGACCTGCTTTTTTGTAGTTATGTTTCTCTACGAGTTTCCACTAATATGAACGACTAGTTCTCGATGGTGACCCCGTTGTCTGTGTTCCCAAATATAAATGCCTTGCCAGGTTCCCAATGCCAATCTGCCACGAACTACGGGAATTTGTTCGGAGGTATTGGTCAAAGCTGTACGAATATGAGCTGGCATGTCATCTGGACCTTCAGTAGTGTGGTAGTAGGAACGACTTTCCGAAACCAAATCGGCGAAGAAATCCTCTAAATCTCTTAAAACATCCGGATCGGCATTTTCCTGGATTAGCAAACTGGCGGATGTGTGGCATAAAAATACCGTACAAATTCCAGTTTGAATTCCCGATTCTCGGACGATGGGTTCGATTTGAGAGGTGATTTTGGTCAGAGATTTTCCTTTGGTTTGAATCTGCAAAACTTGTTGGTAATGCTGAGCGGTAGTTGTGAGGTTGCTGGTTTGGGGATTCATATTTGTTCTCCTAATAATTTAGAAACTTTTAACTATCTACAGTTTGTTGTTGGGGATTTTTGCTTGTGGAAGATGGCGTATTTTTTTGAAAGTATCGCACCACTTCAGATGCGATCGCTTCCGAACCATCTGTGGGCACCGAGTCTGAAGATTCTGGTTCGGACAAAGGTTGCCGTAAAAAGCTCCACGGTTCAACTTCGCTCACCGTTAACGCTTCGGCTTCGCTCACCGTTAACGATTGACTTTGCATAAATGCTTCTGGGGACACAATTTGATGGTAAGCATGTTGCTGCAAAGCTTGCAACAACAATGGCGATTCCGCAAACCCTTCTCGCTGTAAAGACACAACAGGAACGTGCAAACGCATAGCTTCCGCAAAGGTACTGTACCCTGGTTTGGAGACGATTCGTCCGCAAAGGGGCATAAAATCAACCGGTCGCAGCAATTTTGGTTCGATATCTCGATTGGCAGTGATTTTCGGGATTTCCCGAGCAGAAATTTTCACGAGATTGGGTAAATTGGGAGCTTGACGGTCAAAAGTAATAAACTGCCAGTCGGGAAATCTTGAGAGATTTTCGTAGGGAATTTTTTGCAACCCCAAGCCACCAAAACTGAGCAAAACGGTTTTTTCTGGCGGGGTAGTAATGTTAAATGTTTGGCGCAAAATATCTGGATGGTAGTGCGGCGTACCGCCTGTTAAACCAGTATCGGTAATGTTAGGAAAAGCACTCATGGGTTCGTGAAAAGGAAGACGAAATAAGCGATCGCATTGTTGAAAACAGTCTCCAATCCAATCGGCTAGGTCGATAAATTCTCCTCCCCAAGGACGATAAATAAAATCCCAACCAAAATTTCCCATCATCCAACAGGGAATTCCCGCCGCTTTGGCCATGGGTGCTGCCAGGGGAGGAATATCTGCTAAAATTAACCCCACTCGATTTAAATGCAGAAATTCTACTTCTGAAGCTATAATTGAATGTTGGCGTTGGCGAATATCTTGCCACGCTGCTAGAGTGGCTTCTCGATCCATATTCAAAGCATCGGATTGAATCACGCCAACATCAAAAGCACGGGGACGGTAAATAAAATCTCCACCAACGTAGGACTCTAGCAACCAGCGAGGCGCTTTGGTAGCAAAAATTAGTAAAATTTCGGGATTTTGTTTTTGAATTTGAGCGGCTACTGAGGCGGCGCGTACCGCATGACCAAATCCGTGGTTGGTAATGGCAATATAAATGGCTGGACGCATAGAGAAATTTCAAAAATATGACAATTGAAACTTGATTGGTATTGAATATAAAATAGGCGCAAAATGGAGGTTTTGAATATTTCCAGTCCCCTCTTTTTCGATCGAGTTTAGCTATAAAATGCTGTGGGGTTACCAAGAAAATTATCCATAATCCATCTATTTTTATGGTAATTGTTGTTTTAAATGGTAAAGCGTATCTGCATCCAAAGTAACTTTTAATTCCAGCAATTGTTCCTGGTCTCGCAAAGTTAGAACGTAACGACCGCTAACCACGGAACCTTCGCATTCGGGGTTGCTCATTTGGTAGGTTTGATAGGGAACTTGAGGAATGGCGATCCGAATCACCAAATTATCTTGGGATTGGGGATATACATACAGTTGTTGTTTTTGGGAATCCAGAACCAACTTTCTCGGTGTGGTATTTTTTTCGTGGTTTTCCCCTGTTTTTTGCCAATATAGAGTAATGCCACGGATTTGCGGTTGTACCAAGACTAGGGTTTCGTCAAAACGTTGGGGATCCCAGTCAATTTCTTCTAGATTGCGACTACTCGGTAGCAGTCGTTGCTGCCAACTTACTTCTTTGCGATCGAGTTCTTGCCACCATTGAGAAATAGTGTCAAGATTCGTTCGGTTTTCTGGATTGTTGCTGCCATATTCCCAGACAATTTGCATAGCCTTCTCTCCTAATGGCGAATCGTTGATGGTTGTTGTTAAAGTAGGTTAGTTGCTCGGTTGCGATCGCAGTTCGTCGCTGTTATTTGGCAGAGTTTCTTAATTGGCGGAGCTTTTCAAATCGTAAGTTGGTTGGCAAGCATGACTAAAAAATCTCATGGAGAACTGGTTCCTTCTCAATACAACCATAGCAGGTACTAATAAAAATCAAGGAAATAGAAGTTAAAAATTTCCAACAATGCGAGTGTCAAAATTGAAAGCTCATGTAGGGGAAAACGCCCTTTTGTCCTCCTCAAAAATAGTTCGCAATTTCCATGACAAAGGCTGTCTAGCATTTTTAAATTAAACGAAAACAGTTGAACCATTAGGGGGCGAATTCTTTATCCTGATATTGCTGAAGGGCGTTCGCCCTTTTCTCTGGAAGCGTTCACAATTTATATAAAAATGCTATAACCTCAACAATAGCGGCCAACTTTCCTATGGGGTCCTACTGGTCAAACCGAAAATGAATGGGTATTCTCATATAGGAGAATACCGCTAAAATCGAAAACCGCAAACGAGTCTCCCATCGGAGACGCTTCGCAACGCACTTTTGAGCTTACCCGAATTGCTTTCATGTCTCAAACCATTGTTGTCAAAATTGGTACTTCTAGCCTAGCCCTAACCGAAACCGGAGATTTAGCCCTGTCTACCATTGCCCGTTTGGTAGAAACGCTCACCCGCTTGCGACGAGAAGGGCATCGAGTCATCTTGGTATCTTCAGGAGCTGTTGGGGTGGGATGCTCTCGCTTAGAACTGAGCGAACGACCCCGTCAGATTGCCCTCAAACAAGCGGTTGCTGCCGTGGGGCAAGGGAGATTGATGCGCGTGTACGATGACTTGTTTACTACCTTACATCAACCCATTGCTCAAGTGCTGCTTACCCGCAGCGATTTTGTACAGCGCAATTCCTATGTAAATGCCAGAAATACTTTGAGCGAACTGCTGGGTTTGGGGGTAATTCCGGTGGTCAATGAAAACGATACCATTGCCGTTGAAGAACTGCGAGTGGGAGATAACGACACTTTATCGGCGTTGGTAGCCAACTTGGTAGAAGCTGATTGGTTGTTTATCTTAACCGATGTGGCCCAGCTGTATTCCGCCGATCCCAACGCCGATCCCGAAGCCAAACCCATTTATGTGGTCAAGGATTTGCAACAATTGCAAGAACTGCAAGTTCAAGCCGGCGATTCCCGCAGTGGTTGGGGAACCGGTGGCATGGGCACCAAAATCGAAGCGGCCAGAATTGCAACGGGTAGTGGCGTACGTGCCGCGATCGCCGATGGCAAAACCCCAGAAAATATTACTAGAATTCTCCAAGGAGAAGCCATTGGTACGCAATTTGAACCGCAATCTTCTCCCAGCAGCGCTCGCAAACGTTGGATTGCCTACGGTTTGGTTCCCAAGGGCAAACTATATTTAGATGCAGGAGCCACCAAAGCCATTTGCCAGTTAGGAAAATCACTGCTAGCGGCAGGGATTACCAAAGTAGATGGTCGGTTTGTGCCATCGGAAGCCGTACAAATTCACAACCACGACGGCTGTGAAATTGCTCGGGGGTTGGTGAACTACAGTAGTTGGGAATTGCAACAAATTCAGGGCTGTCGCTCGGAAGAAGTTCCTGCTATTTTGGGCTACGATGGTGCCGAGACTGTCGTTCATCGGGATAATTTGGTGTTGATGCCTTGAAATTCGCCAGATTTACTCGCGCGTTATTACCGACAGCAATAGCAAAGAAGCGACCAAACCGATAAAGTGGGCAACGATCGTATGAGTGTTGGCCAAAACCACATAGATGTCTAGAGGTTCGATCAAATCGTTAATGCGTTGCGGGTTCATAAAACCGGCCGTTTGCGATTTCAAGGACTTAAAAAATAAGATGCCGGTAATAGCCTCTGCCCCCAGCAAGGAAACGCCCATGCCGATGAGGTTGACATACAACCCACGTCGTAGCAATTGAATGGTATCCGCTTTTTTCGGGCGTTTGCTACTGTCGGTAGTCGCTAGCTGGCGAGCCAAACGCGTGTAGCGAAACGACCAAAATATGCTCAAGCCTAGCAATAGAAGACCTAAAATGGCTAAAAAGACGCCCGGTATCGTACCATCGCTACCTTGAGCGTTGCCATTTCCCTCCGATGAGGTAAACAACAGAACAAATAGAAAGATGGCACCAGCTACGACACCGAGAACCACTTGAGCCCAAAAGCCAATCCAGCCTACCTTGTTAAACCAAGGAATAACGCGCTGGACCGCTGCTGGGAGGTTCGTTGGTAAAGCCGGGTCATCGGTTTGTTTTGGCATAGTTTTTGCTTTGAAAACCCACTTGGTATATATCTCGATCGCGATCGCCATGTCAAAAGCTGGTTAACCAGGAAAATCTGGCTCAGGATCGCCCTATCCGACTAATTTGGCAAGGATGCTTGGAAATACTGAGCAAGGGAAACATATAACCATTGCCAGGCAACGACTAGGCGATCGCTGGGATAGCAAACGTATTTTCAATTTTGCCAGATTTTTTCATTGGTGGAAGTTGGGCCACCCATGCTGACTACCCGCTGCTTGCTTTTTGACTAGCAAAAACCAGGGAATTCTGGTTATTTTGGTTCGAAACTCCCTAACACCCAACAGAGCAAGATAAACTAGCTTTGTATGGGATATGCAACTACTTTATCCCACATATATCTTCCCTAGGGCTCGTTTTCCAGTCCCTTCACTCCCTAGTGGCGAGTTTCCACTTAGGTTGCAATTTAGCGTTGGCGACCTTAGGGAATACTAAACCAGAATGCTAGCGCCTGGCGAACCATCCCTTAGCCAGCCCTCGCTCCTAGGTAACAGCTCCTTCTGAACCTTTGAGTTCGCTATCTTTCCTGGCGATGGTATCCCCATCACGCACTGGTAGTTGACAGTCGCACTCAGTCTCTCCTTATCAAATCGCCATTGTAAGGCATCACCATGAAACTGCGGAGAAAAACTTTACTGATAGTCGGTATAGCTATTTTATGTTTGAATGCGGTTTTGTATGCCGTATCCGAACTGCATTTGCTTCGGAATTTTCAAAATCTAGAAGCACAATACGTCCGTCAAGATGTGGTGCGCGCGCTAGATACCCTATCGAACGAATTCTCCCGCCTCAACACAATTGCTCAGGACTATTCCGAGTGGGATGCTACTTACCAGTTCGTCAAAAACCCAAATCCAGAATATATTAAATCCAATTTCGTTGATAGTACCTTTACCTATTTGCACCTCAACCTGGTTGCGATCCTAGACCGAGAAGGCAATATTGTTTTTCAAAAAGGCATTCCCAGAGCCAATTCTCAGGACAATACCAATAGCGATCGAAAAGTTTCCCATCAAGCCGAATTTGTTCAAAAATCAGGGTTAAACCGCTATTTAGAGCAAAAACAACCTTTACAGGGACATACCGCCCTAGACAGTGAAATTACCGGCTTTGCCAAACTAGGCGATCGCCCGCCTCTCATGCTCGCTTCCCGCCCCATTGTTACCAGCGATGTTACAGGTCCCATTGCCGGTACTTTACTGGTGGGGCGCTATCTAAACGCCAAAGAACTCGACCATCTGGCAGAGTTAACCCAACTTTCGCTGACCCTGAAACCTTACCAGCAACTTCGCGAATTGGTACCGGAAAGCTGTTCTGTGCCCAGTAGCCTTCCTACAGCGACCCAAGCCACTGCCCATCCAGAAAATATTCCGGTTTGTCCGCTATCCAATCCCTCCTCCGAGCGATCGAAACCATCGCCAGATTCCCAAGAAACCGACGAACGGGTGGCTGGTTACGTAGCCATTTCCGATCTCCGCGATCGCCCTGCTTGGATCCTACAAATAGACACCCCCCGCTTTATTTACGAACAAGGACTGGCCAGCCTTCACTATTTTTCCTTGCTTTTGGTCGGTGTGGGCTTATCCTTTGGTGCGCTGACCTTATCGCTCATTGAAAGATTGGTTCTCTCACCCGTAGCTAGTTTGAGCAACAAAGTCTTACAAGTTGCCGGTAGCGGCAATCTATCCGAACGGGTGGCCGTAACTGGTAACAACGAACTGGATCGCCTGGCAGAAACCATCAACACCATGCTGGCGGCCCTGGAAAACTCGCAAAAAGAACAACAAACCAGCGAAGAACGCTATCGCTTGATGGCGGAAAACTCTACCGATTTAATTGCCAGACAAACGCCCCAAGGCATATTTCTGTATGCTTCGCCAGCCTCTTATTCGCTGTTGGGATACGAACCGGAAGAACTGCAAAACCGTTCGGTTTATGACTTCGTTCACCCTCAAGATTGGAGCATTCTCAGCCAATCTTATTCCACCGTTATGGAAGCTCCCGTAACGGCCACCATCACCTATCGCATTCGCCACAAAGACGACCGCTATGTTTGGTTTGAAACCAGCAGCCGTACGGTACGCCACCCCCAAACCCAACAAGTTCAAGAAATTGTTTCGGTTTCCCGCGATATAACCGAACGCAAGCAAGTAGAACGAGACTTAAGAGAAAGCGAATCTTCTATTAGAAACTTATATAGAATTACATCATCCCACCAACTGACCTTCGAACAACAGCTCCAGGGATTGTTGGCTATGGGTCGTCGCAGCTTTGGCATGAATGTAGCTGTCTTATCCAAGGTAGAAGGGAATCGCTACGAAGTCATAGCCGCTCAATCACCGCACAATGCCATTTGCGCTCGCGAGGTATTTTCCCTCTCAGATACCTACTGTTGGGAAACCATCCACTCTAAAGAAACGATTTATTTTGAGTCAGTACGGCTGTCGGGTTTGCCCCATCGCCAGCATCCCAAAGTGTCGGTGGAAGCCTATATTGGCACGCCTGTCATTGTGGCAGAAGAAATTTATGGCACCCTGAGTTTTGCCAGCACCGTACCGCGACAAGAACCCTTTCGAGCTGTCGATCGCGAATTGTTGCAGTTGATGGCGCAGTGGATTGGTGGCGAGTTAGAACGCCAGCAAACGGCGGAAGATTTAGCCATCGCTCGCGATCGGGCTTTGGCAGCCACCCAGGCAAAAAGCGAGTTTTTGGCCACCATGAGCCACGAACTGCGTACGCCAATGAACTCTGTCATTGGTATGACCAGTTTACTGTTGGATACGCCTTTGACCAACGAACAACAAGATTTCGTATCGACCATTCGTTCCAGTGGTGAGGCGTTGCTGGCGATTATTAACGATATTCTCGATTTCTCGAAGATTGAATGTGGCAAGTTGGATCTTGACGAACAGCCTTTTGACCTTCAGGTTTGCGTGGAAGCATCTTTGGACCTGCTAGCATCGAAAGCTGCTCAAAAACAAATCGAGCTGGCTTATTTCATCGACCCGGATGTGCCTCGAATGTTGGTGGGAGATGTGACCAGGGTCCGGCAAATTTTGATGAATTTGCTCAGCAATGCGGTGAAATTTACAGATTCGGGAGAGGTGGTGCTATCGGTTTCTGCTCGTTCGTTGGATCCCCATCCCAAGCAATTTTCCAGCGGTACCTCAAATGCCAACTCGGAAGCTGACAAGGAAGATGGGACTGCTGTGCAGAGCGCAGAAGATGGTTCTAGATATGTGGTACAGTTTGCAGTTCGGGATACGGGAATTGGCATTCCTAAAGAACGAATGCACCGCTTGTTCCAATCTTTTAGCCAGATGGATGCGTCGACCACTCGCAAGTATGGAGGAACTGGCTTGGGATTGGCAATTAGCCAACGTTTAAGCGAGTTGATGGGTGGCGTGATGTGGGTAGAAAGTGGCGGTTATAGGTATGTGCCGACCAGGGCTTTCGAACAAAGCGAACCGGTGTCAGGAGAAGGGGAAATTACGACTTGTATGATGCGTTCCGATTTTGAACGCGGATCGACGTTCTATTTCACGATCGCAGCCGATGCTTGCCAACCCACGCCCCAAAGCGAACATCGTTCTGGCATCCAACCCTTGCTAGCAGATAAGATAGCTTTGGTTGTTGACGATAATTCTACAACTCTACAGCAAATTTCCGTACAGTTGCAAGCTTGGGGCATGATTCCTCGATCGATGCGAACGGCTGAAGCTGCTCGTCAATGTTTGGAAGAGGGAGATTCTTTTAATGTGGCTATTTGGGATGGACAAATTCCCAGCGATAGCGATCGCGACAAAGCAATGTCTTATCTCGCTCAACAACAAGTTCCTGTCATTTTGCTGACGGATTTGTGGCAAACTCGCGAAACCGAAACCAGTCAATCTGGGTTGGTGCGAGCATGTATTAATAAGCCCATCAAACAATCTCAGTTGTATAACGTGTTGATGGAAGTTTGTGCGGGGGTTTCTCCGGAGGAACCTCAAGTATATAACAGCCCCATACCGATTAATTCGGAAATGGCAGAGATTCTGCCTTTACGGATCTTGCTAGCAGAAGACCATCCCGTGAATTTAAAGGTGGCAGTCCAAATATTGGGTCGCTTGGGGTATCGCATCGATACGGCGGAAAATGGCAAGCAGGTGTTGGAATCGCTCAAACGTCAGCCTTACGATGTGGTATTTATGGACGTACAAATGCCAGAAATGGATGGTTTGGAAGCAACGCGACAGATTTGCGAGCTTTGGTCGTCTGGATCTCGTCCTCGCATTATTGCGATGACAGCCAATGCCATGCAAGGCGATCGCGAGGAGTGTATGGCTTCTGGTATGGATGATTATATTAGCAAGCCTATTCGCATGAATGAACTGGTACAAGCATTGCGCCGTTGCGAACCTCGCCGACACGGACAGTTAATTATCGATGGTGCTGGCACTTCCCAAACCAAACAGAAAACCACCAACCAACCTTCTACTGCTTTTGGCAACGAACGAGAAAAACTACCGCCGGCATCCTCAGATGGATCCCAAAAATCCCAAGAGTCAGACAACACAGAGGGCAACAGCACTCCTTTGGATGCGGAAACATTGCAAGCTCTCAAGGAAATTGATGCTTTGCAAGAGGTGATTGATATTTATTTAGACAGCGCTCCGCAATTGTTGCAGCGCATTCAAGAAGCTGTTAGCACCGAACAACCAGAAGAGCTGCGCGAAGCAGCACATTCCTTGAAGTCTACCAGTGCTGCTTTGGGAGCGTTTGACCTATCAGAAATGGCGAAAAAAATGGAAGTTATGGGACGTTTTGGCAATACAGCTTCTGCTAGCAACATGTTGGCAGACATTGAAGTGGAATACCAACGGGTAAGAAAAGCTTTAGACGAGGAAAATCATAAATAAAA
>CAYZHY010000054.1:0-12468 GCA_964477525.1 uncultured Geitlerinema sp.
TATATAATAAATGTAGCCCCAGCAAGATTTTGTGGCGAGGCTTTAAATAACTTTAAGTTTCACGATGCGGCATTGCTTGGGGAAGCCGGCGCTGTATTGCCCCGAATCCCTTCGCGAACGATTAAGGTTTGTAAAATTTTCTTGACAATAGGGGCGGCTGTTGTTCCACCGCTGCCACCCTGCGGTTCGTCTACCACGGCTAAGACCAGATATTGAGGATCGTTGGCTGGTACGATACCGACAAAACTGGTAATAATGGCATCCTGTTTGTATCCCCCGCCAGGAGCGGCTTTTTGGGCAGTTCCCGTCTTGCCAGCAATGGAATAGCCGTCAATGGCTGCTTTGCGACCCGTACCATCTTCTACAACTTCCTCCATCATTGCCAAAACCTCGCGGGTGGTTTGTTGGGATAAGACTTGGCGGGGGCTGGGTAGGCTGGGTTCCCAATATTCGTTGCCTTGGGGATCGAACAATCCTTCCACCACGTGAGGGGTGACTAAGGTACCGCCGTTTGCGATCGCGGCATGCAGTTGTGCTAATTTGATGGTAGTCAGGGAAAATCCTTGTCCAAAAGCGGCTGTAGCTGCTTCTATTTGTGAATCGACAAACTGAGACTCGCTTTTAAGATAGCTTGGGGTTTCAAAAGGGAGATCGATGCCTACGATATCTGATAGACCCAATTTTTGTAACCAATTGTAATAAGTTTGTTGGGGCAGTTGTTCCATAACATGAACCATCCCCACATTGCGCGAGTATTTGATAATTTCTTTAACTGATTCCATGCCGGGAGCACCGTTTTCGCTGTAGTCGTAGTTAGAAATGGGATAGCCATCGACAATAATGCGACCTTCGTCATGAAAGCGGCTGCTGGGGGTTATGGCATCGTTTTCCAGTGCGATCGCGACATTAATCGGTTTAAACGTAGAACCCGGTTCAAACAAATCCGTAACGGTCCAGTTTTTGAACAAACTCATATCGTATTCGTAATAGGTGTTGGGATTGTAGCTGGGTTGCGTCACCAAACTCAGCAGCGAACCATCCCTCACATCCATCACCAAAGCCATCCCACGTTGGGCTTTAAATTTTTCTATCTGTTCTGCCAAAGCTCGTTTGACCATTCTTTGTAAGGGCACATCCACCGTTAGCTGCAATCGCAAATCATCTAGATAGAGAAATCCTCCCGGAACTTGCCCTTTGACCTTATCTGCCTTGACCACTGGCATCAAAGAACCGTAACTGCTGCGGCGATACCACACTTCAGGCACCGAACGCATTAAAACTTGTTCGGTGGAACGCTCCACGCCAGCTTGACCTTGGCGATCGGCATCAACATATCCCACCACATCAGCTCCCAGGTTTTGGTAGGGATACAGGCGTACAGAACGACGAACTAGTTCCAAACCATCTACTTGTAAGTTGCGGATTTCTCTTGCTTGCGTATCTGAAATGGTTTCTGCCAGACGAATGCCACTTTCGCGCGTGTGAAACGTCGCCAACAAGTCTGCTGGCGATCGCCCCAAAATCGGTGCTATCTTACGAGCAACACGTTCTTTGGGACTTTCCCCATCTCCTTGCGAGAAATTTTGGCGAAACAAAACAGGATGGGCATACAAAACGTAAGCCAAGCGGTCAATAGCTAAAGTGTTTCCCTGACGGTCTACAATCGGCCGTCGGGGAACAAATGGCCGCGACTGCAGCAATTGCTGCTCGGTAGCTTGTTTTTGCAGTATATCTCTCTGCCATCCCTGCAACCAAAGTAAATTGACCGCCAAAATCATGCCAAAACCCATTAAAATCCCCCAAACGATGACCAATCGCAGTTTTAAGTGAGAAGAGGATCGTTGGTTCATATGTTGCTTTTGATGGTTGATTTTTCGCAATACCCGCGCCATATTTCAGTTTCTTTGTTTTCTCAAGCAATGCTAAGGAAAAGATAGAAGAAATCGAGAATATACGATCTTACAGTTTTTCCCATATTCCCATGCTCTTCTCATATTTTTTAATATCCTAAAGGTTCGTTGGAGATCGGTTGGGAAGGTTCTGAATTGGAAGTGGAGGATGGCTTTTGGAAGTCGCGAACGGGTGCTGGTTCAACAAATAAAATTTGATTGGGATCGGGAGGCACCAATTCTGTGTTTTCTGACTGCGCGTCGGTGGCTACTTGATTTTTGAGTAGTTCTTGATAGGCGTGGAGCTGTCGTTCTTCTGTACGTAACTGTTCGGTACGCTGGTAGACTTGATTCCAACGTTGCTGGTAATGGGTAGCATAGGCATAGGCAATGCAAGCAGCGATCGCCAATAGAAAAGCAATGGCACTGGAACTACGTTGCCATTGTTGCAAAATTCGCAACCACAAAGGCTGGGGTTGCCATAAGTTGGCTGGGGCATTTTTTTGGCGAAATCTCCGATTTGGCTGTTTGCTGCTACGAGAGGGTTGACTTTTTGTTTTTGATGTGGTATTAGAAAGCGATTGGGAGGTAGAAGCAGGATTTCCCTTACGAGAACGTCGGTTTCTAGTTTTAGATCGAGAAGTTCCAGAAGAACGGCGTTTTTGAAATTGGGAAATGCGGCGAGATGGATGGGAGGTGGTTGTTCTGAGAGCCTGAGTCATAAGCTTTTCTAAATACTGCGAACCAGAAATTCTTCCAGTTTATAGAAAAAATTTCCCTTCATGGTAGGCTTACATAGCATAGATAACTGTAGGTAACTGTAGCAACGCGCATTCGTCAATATGCGATGCTGTTTAAGAAGCTTCCTTCGTCGTGGGATTCAGAATCCCCTATCAGAAACATAGACCATTTTGGTCTGCTTCCCCCCTTAGAGGAAACCCCGATACCTGAGAATATATCCTGAGGGATCCGTTCAAACAATTGGCCAAACATCCAATTGTAGCGTCAAAAAGTGGGGAAGACCTAGGGAATTTCCAGACGCTAGCTCCCGATCTTCACCTATTTTCCCAAAGCTATTTTTCAAAGGGTGACTTTGAACTTCGCTATGTTTGCGGTACATTTGATAGGAGCTTCAGTTGTGCAAAATACCTCTCCAGTTCTAACATGCTCTTCAATACTTGATTTTTCTCTATATTTTCCGCAAACAACTGTCCCTATCGTAGCTTGTAGCACAATTTTGTATCTTGATTTATGCCTTTTCCTAGAGCAAGCGGTATCCTACTTCATCCTACTTCCCTACCCAGTCCGTACGGGATTGGCGACTTTGGTCGTGGCGCTTATCAATTTGTGGATTTCCTCGCCGAAACCCGACAGCAGCTGTGGCAAATTTTGCCCCTGGGTCCGACGGGATACGGAAATTCGCCCTACCTTTGCTATTCAGCTTTAGCGGGAAATCACCTGCTGATTAGTCCCGAAAAATTACTGGAAAAGGGTTGGTTAAGCGAAACCGAGCTATCTTCAGTTCCTGATTTCCCAGCCCATCGGGTAGACTACGATTGGGTAAAGGCCTGGAAAATGCCCCTGCTGCGCAAAGCCTACCAGCATTTTCACGAACAGCTAGATCCAGATACCGAAGGTCAATTTCATCATTTTTGCAAAAGCAAAGCCCATTGGCTGGACGATTATGCCCTGTTTATGTCCGTCAAACAGGCCCATCACGATAGCAGTTGGCATGCTTGGGAAGAAGGGTTAGCCCACCGCCACCCATCCACCCTTGATTATTGGCGCAACTTGCTCGCTGATGAGATCGAATTCCACAAATTTTTACAATTTGAATTTTTCCGTCAGTGGAAGGAAATCAAACAATATGCCAACGACCGCGGTATACAGATTTTTGGCGATATTCCCTTTTATGTAGCCCACGATAGTGCCGATGTGTGGGCCAATCCCGAAAATTTTCATCTCAATCCCGAAACCTGCCAACCCAGCGTCATGGCAGGCGTTCCACCAGATTACTTTAGCGAAACCGGACAGCTTTGGGGAAATCCTACTTATAACTGGCAGAAATTGCGAGAACAGGACTTTGCCTGGTGGGTAGGACGTTTTCAAGAGATTTTGGAATATGTAGATTGGATTCGCATTGACCATTTCCGTGGCTTTGCTGCATTTTGGGCCATTGCCGAAGGAGAGACCACGGCGATGAACGGCGAATGGGTAGAATCTCCCGGAGAAGAATTTTTCCAGTATTTGGGCGAAAAATTGGGGCAGCTACCCATTATTGCCGAAGACCTGGGCATTATTACCCCGGATGTGGAAGCGTTGCGGGATAAATTTGGCTTTCCAGGGATGAAAATTTTGCACTTTGCTTTTGGTTCGGGAACGGATAACCCTTATTTGCCGTTTAATTGCAATCGCAATAGCGTGATTTATACGGGAACCCATGACAACAACACCACCTTGGGTTGGTTTGAGGAAATTTCCCACGAAGAAAGGCAAAACGTGATTCGTTATTTAGGCGAACTCAGTTCTGAAGGGATGCCATGGGACTTGATTCGCTTGGCTTTGAGTTCGGTGTGCGATCGCGCTGTCATTCCCCTACAAGATATTCTGGAGTTGGGCAGCGAATCTCGCATGAATCTCCCCAGCCAACCAGAAGGACATTGGGAATGGCGCTATCATCCTGATGAACTGACACAAGAGCGTAAAGATCGTTTGCGCAATATGACTGAAATCTACGGACGCACGCCATAATCATGAAAAGGGAGTACAGTCAGGTAAAGTTTCTGTATTCCCTTTAATTGTTGGGTTTGAAGGTTACTTCTTTGACAGCCCAAGGTTGTCCCATGGGTTTGGCATCCTGGCCGTTGAAAGCGACCAAGACACCGCCAGCATTGCCAGCACGAATTACAACTTCCTGTTGGGCTTCCCAACTGCGTTTGGTTCCTTCTGGTAAAGTTCCTTCAAATTCCGTTTGACCGTCTACTTCAATGCGAATCCAAGACTTTTCTTTAAATATCAAACCCACGCGAATGGGAGGTTCTTGCTGGGAAGAATTGGCGGCCTGGCGGCTCGATGGTTGCGCCGTTGCTGGCATCGGTCTAGCTTCCTGCTGTTGGCGCGCATTCGTGTCATTTCCTTGTAAGCGAGCGTCTTGTTGGACTTCGGAAGTGGTTCTGATGGGGTCCGAATCTGAAGTAGAACGGGTAACAAAAGAAGACAATCCCTGTACGGAAAAAGTCACTAAAACGATGTAGAAAATATATAAATGAATGGGTTGGAGTTGGGGAATCGGCAGTTGCAACCAAACTCGTTTAGCCAATAACCAATTGCAGTCATCAACTGGAAATTGTTGAGCTATTTCGCAACCATTTTCCCCTAAAAAATCAGCATAACGATAAAGCAATCCCTGCACGTAAACAGGTTCTGGTAGCTTTTCTAGATGGCCTTCTTCTATAGCTCGCAAAATACAAGCACGAATTTTAATTTTTGGCGATATTGCTTCAATAGAAATTCCTTTTTCCTGACGAATTTGCCGAAGCCAAGTCCCAAGCTCTTGTAATTTGGCAGCTCGTTCTTCTTGCTGGTCTAGATGGAGATTCTCTTTTGGGGGTCTTTTCTTCATCATGAATGCTCCTAAGGATGTACATCCAAACCTCATAGAAAATTTTTACCTATATTATCGATGTTTTAGAGCCTTCACTTCCTCTTTGGTGAGAAACCGATAGTTTCCCGGTTTCAAGAAATTTTTTTGAGGTGATGATGGGTGAGGCGCCAAGCGAATGCTACCAATGGCTGTACGGTGCAAACCCACCACCGGATATCCCAAGCGATCGCCAATACGACGGATTTGTCGTTTTTTGCCCTCGCGTATGGTAATTCGCAGCAGCGTTTGAGCCTTCTCTCGATCTTGTTTGACCACCTCCACACGGGCAGGTTGCGTTTTTCCCGTGGGCAAATAGACTCCTTGACGCCACTTTTGAAGGGCCGATTGGGTGGGAAATCCCTCTACCCAAACCGAATAGGTTTTGGGCAACTTATGGCGGGGATGGGTAAGGCGAAAGGTTAAATCGCCATCGTTGGTCACAATCAAAGCTCCCGTGGAATCAGCATCCAGGCGTCCTACCGGATGCAATCGGTGACCCTGGCGCAAGTGGGAAGGTAGCAAATCAAGAACCGTTTTCCGACCAGCGGGATCGCTACAAGTACAAACTACGCCCATGGGTTTGTTCAGTAGCAGGTAAACCAATTGAGGGCGTTGTTGGCGTTTTAACAGCGTGCCATCTACTTCAATGCGATCGCGTTGGGGATCGGCTTTATCTCCTAAAGAAACCGATCTTCCGTTGACACGTACCCGTCCGTCAAGCATCATTTGTTCGGAATGACGGCGAGAAGCGATTCCCCATCGGGAAAGAATTTTTTGCAGCCTTTCTTGCATGCACTGCCCATTGGTATACAGCAGGAACAATCGCAAAATCAATCGAGCGCGTACCGGCCAGAAACCGCCATGCTATCTAGTCCGAAACTGAGAATTTAGCGATCGCGGGGTTGACCACTAGCACACTCTGTACAAATATTACCGGAATAGTTAGAAATACATGGGTATAAAATTCAAGTTGTGGACTTAATTTTTGAAGCCGGCTACCGAACCTAACCTCCTAACGTGCTTGCTACGGCCAGCGCCAGCTAGGACGCTACCATCGCCGAACGAAAAAAAACCAAACGAAGACACGAAAGAAGGCATTTGGCCCAGCAAGCTCTTTACCAGATATATTTATCATTTTTGTTGCTATGAAAGTGGACGGTTCTCCAGGTTTTCCAAGTAACGATCGAACGTCAGCTGCCAACACACCATCTGCTTCCTCCAGTAGAGCAGACCAAATCTACCGTACTGGTACCATAGGAAATTTGCTCAAACGGGCTCTACACTGGTGGCTGCGATCGCAGTTAGACCACCTAGACAGCTTACATATCGAAATAGATGGCAGCAACCGTCAAATTCTATCGGGTTGCATCCCGCGTGTGGTTCTTACCGCAGAAAATGCGATTTATCAAGGCATTTCTTTGCGTTGGGTTCAGGTAACTGCCCAGCAAATTCGCTTGCAAACGGGAGAAATTCTCAAAGGAAAACCCCTGGTTCTGTTGGAACCCATTCCTGCAAACATCCAAGTACGGCTTACCGAATCCGATATCAATGCTTCGTTAGAAAACGGCCACCATCCTGGAAACCATTCTGTCCCGTCACTGTTGGCAAGCGCCCTTTCGGAAGTCCTCCAATCTTGGTGGCAATCTACCCATCCAACCACCCAAGAGCGGCTTGCCCCTGCGATCGCTCTTTGCCAACCATCCCACCCAACACCAACCTGGATGCAAATCCAGCTACAACCAGATGGCTTGATTTGGGAAATGGCCAACCAGCATACTAGGCAAACAGCACAACGCTGTATCCTGCAAACCAGTTTGCAAGCCAACGCACCATCCCAACTCCAACTCAGCCAACCCCAAATTCAGCTCGATCCTCCTTCCAAGTGGTTGTCCCTCCAAGAATATGCTTGGGATCTGGGACCAGAAGTCACCATCGATGCTTTAACTCTGGAAACCGGTCAGCTTTCCGGAAGTGCCCGCCTGCTGGTGAAACCATAAAATCGAAAACAGGGAGTAAGTTACACCCGAATCTTCTCCAGCAAAGGCAAAAACAACGTTATAAAGTAATATACCAAAGGCGCTGTAAAAACGTAGCTGTCAGCGCGATCGAGGATGCCGCCGTGACCGGGAATGAGCTGTCCCGAATCTTTCACACCGGCATCTCGTTTCATCATGGATTCCGTTAAATCTCCTAACAAACTGGCCAATCCAATCAAAATACCTAATATTACACCACTTGCCGGCCAAAAAGTCCAGCCTAGATAGTAAGAACCCACTTCGGCAACAGCAATACTGCTAAATACGCCAAAAATAGCTCCTTCCACCGTTTTTTTCGGACTAATTTCTGATAGTCGGGTACGGCCAAATCCCTTGCCAAAAACATAAGCTCCAATATCAGCGGCCCAAATACAAAAAAAGCCCAACAAGGTTGCACTTAAACCTTGAGGTAAATTTTGCAGGTCGCCTATCTCCGATGGCCAGTAGCCAGCCAGGGGGAGATTTTGGGTGGCAAACAAATCCAAGCTACGCAAACGTACCCAATAACTAGGCAGATATCCCCCATAAAACAGCCCCAAAATGGAAGCGGAAATATCGGCAATGGTGGCAAATTTGGGTTGAAATAAAAGATAAAAACAAATAAAAGTACCGGCCACCGGCAAAACTGCATCGGTAATGGTGGCGGGTGGAATGGGAAAAACCGCATCGTCGATAGTAGCGGATAGGGTAGCAACGATTAACAGGATTTGGCTGACTACCAGCGTTGTTTTACCAGCCAGCGCAATTCCTTTTGCACGGGCTAGACGAAAATATTCTAGCTGGCCTAGGAAGATGAGAATACCTACCCCGACCGTAAAATACCAGCCCCCTAAAATCGTTATTCCCAACGCAAGAACAATCGCAATCAATCCACTGAAGATACGAGACCAAGGCATAATTGGTTTGATGGTTCGTAGTTATGTAGAGCTTTTCTAAGTACTGAGGTCGCGCCGGCCAATGGGAAAAACCCCAACAATCCAGCACTGGTAGCTAGAAGGACGGCTGCCCACCCAGGGTTAATTTAATCAGATTTTAAGGTCGGACAGTGCATCCGACGCAAAAACTGGTTTCAATCTAACTTCTCACCGCTGAGAATAAACATGGGACTAATGGCAGCAAACGCTTGATGGCTTCCTCTCGATTCCAAACGGTTCACCGCTGGTTGTACCACTTCCACGTGGCGAACTTGGAGTTCGGAAAAGGTTTGGGAAATTTTATACAAGTCTTTTAAATTTGAGGCAGTTGCCACAATTCGGCCGTTCGGTCGTAAATATTTCCAGGCTTGATGGAGAATTGGTTCGATGGGTTTGCCCCCTTCAATACAAACTCGGTCCGGTCGGTAGGGAAGGGTTTGCAAACAATCTGGCGCACTTCCTTCTACCACTTCTACATGAGAAACACCGAAGCGCGCGCAGTTGCGGCGAATTAGATTGGCCACTTCTTCATCTCGTTCTAGGGCAATAATTTTCCCTTCCGGACAAAGCAAACCCGTCTCTACTGGAATGGTTCCAGTTCCAGCACCAATATCCCAAAATACAGAGGTTTTTTCTAGCCGCAACTGCGAAATAATTATTAAACGAACTTCCCGCTTGCTTAGGGGAATTCCCGGCAAGCGTTCGAAGAGTTCGTCAGGAATGCCTGGCGTCACGTACGGCCACAGGGGAACAGACATATTGACACTCTCGGTAAGGGGAACAGAAATTGTTAACAGCAAAGATAGCGAAGTGGTTCGATCCCTCCTTGTCATTTGATGGTTAAGCAGAACTTTCCAAAAAGCGATTGTAAGCCGTTTCAGCACCCCTTCGCTATTCCCATTTTGACGTAAAGAAAACTCAGGACGGGGAAAATCATCCACTCAGCTATTTTCAGGTTGTTGCAATATGCAGGAAACCCGAACTGGTGGAACAGAAAAATGGAACCATCATGAAAACAAAAAAGATTGATTGTATTTTTATGATTTTTGCGGCTTAATTTGCCATCATGTTATGCCATTTCTGAGAGATAACGATTCGTAAATCCCTCCAAATCCTCCCTTTTTAAAAATGGTATAAAAACCACATTTTTATATCGAGGAAAGGAGCAGACCAAATAGGGGGGAAAGAAGACAGGAAGTTCCGGGCTGGAGGTATTTTTTTTCGGAGCTTAGAAATTCGGATTTTTACGAGATGGAAACTCGCGATCGCCTATGCTAAGCTAACTAAATTTGAAAAATCTGTAAGGTAAACCACGATTGTATTTCCTGTCAACCGTGTTTATGGTGCTGCCAAGACTTCTAGGGTTTGTTGGTGGGCATCGCTACAGCCCACAATGGTGCCGCCACTCCCTTGCACCTGCTGCAAATAGGAAATTACCTCTTCAGAAATTACTTCGCCAGGAATCAAAAGCGGAATCCCCGGAGGATACGGACAAACTGACACCGCACTAATGCGATCGCGCGCGGCGTGCCAAGAAACCGTTTCTTTCGCAGCATAAAATGCTGTTTGTGGAGAACAAGCCAACTCAGGAATCGGCCAGGATGACAAAGAACCCCCAGCCCAACCCTGTTTATCTACCTCCCGATTCCACTCTGACACAACACCAGCGACGGCATACACCAACCGCTCGATATCCTCAGCGGTGTTGCCAAAAGTAATTAAAAACATCAAATGGTTGAGAGTAGGTAATTCGCAGGTTACCCCAAAGCGTTCGTGCAGCAACACATCCACATCGTAACCGTTGCGGAACAGTTGGGAAACATCCACTGTCACGCGGGTGCGATCGCGAATCCAGAAATCGGTCGGTTCCCAAACTCGAACGCCCGCTACTTGAGACAATTGGGTCGCCGCGCGATCGCTCAACTCCAAAGCACGATCCATCAATGCTTCCCCTTGCAGCGCCATTTGCCGTCTGGCAGCATCCAACGTCGCCAGCAAAATATAACTAGGACTGCTAGACTGCACCATCGCCAAACTCTGATGCAACCGTTGCCGGTCAATGCGATCGTATTGGCAGTGCAACATAGCCGCCTGGGTCATAGCCCCCAATACCTTATGGGTAGACTGTACCGCCAAATCTGCTCCCGCTGCCATCGCCGACGTTGGCAAAGATCCATGAAAACCAAAATGCGCCCCATGTGCCTCATCTACCAACAAAGGAATCTCGTATTCATGGACAAGATCGGCGATCGCAGCCACATCGCTAGCCACACCGTAATACGTCGGCGACACCAACATCACCGCTTTCGCATCTGGATATTCCGCCAAAGCCGCCGCCACTGCCGACAGCGGCACCCCACCAGCAATTTCAGAACCTTCATCGTATTCCGGACGCACAAACACCGGTATAGCCCCCGAAAGCACCAACCCCGAAATCACCGATTGGTGGACATTGCGCGGCAAAACAATCTTATCTCCCCCACCGCAAGTAGCCAGCATCGCTGCCAAAATGCCTGCCGTTGACCCATTCACCAAAAACCAAGTTTCCGACGCACCAAACGCCGCCGCCGCCAACGCCTGTGCCTGCTTTAAAACACCACTCGGTGCCAGCAAATTATCCAATTCTGGTAATTCTGGCAAATCCGCCTGAAAAATATCCCTTCCCCACCATTGCAGCAATCCATCCGCCATCCCCTGTCCGCGCTTGTGTCCGGGCGTAAAAAAAGGCGCTTGGGACCTAGCCGCCAACTTTTGCAAAATCTCTACCAAAGGAGCTTCGTTTTGATTCAATGTTTCGATGCCGTATTCCCCGACTTTAGCCAAAATCGCGATTCTGCTATTGTTACATATAGATCGATTATTTCATCTTTCAAACAACGAAGTAGAACGTTCTATGCTCAGAGCTGGTATCGTCGGACTCCCCAACGTTGGCAAATCCACCCTATTTAACGCCTTGGTCGCCAATGCCAAAGCCGAAGCCGCCAACTTTCCCTTTTGTACCATCGAACCAAACGTCGGTGTGGTAGCAGTTCCCGACGAACGGCTGCCTACCCTCGCTCAAATCTCCCAATCTGCTCAAGTCGTACCCACGCGCATTGAATTTGTGGACATCGCTGGCTTGGTACAAGGGGCCAGCCAAGGAGAAGGTCTGGGAAACCAGTTCCTCTCCCACATTCGAGAAGTCGATGCGATCGTGCATGTGGTGCGGTGTTTTGAAAGCGACGATATCGTTCACGTTTCTGGTTCGGTAGACCCCTTGCGCGATATCGATGTTATTAATTTAGAACTGGGTTTGGCAGATTTGGCCCAGGTAGAACGGCGCATGGAACGGGTTCGCAAACAGGCGCGCGCTGACAAAGAAGCACAAGCCGAGTTAGACGTTCTCCAAAAACTCCAATCGATTTTAGATGCCGGCAAACCCGCTAGACTGGCGGATTTAACCGATGAAGAAGCAGAACTCATCAAACCACTAGGTCTGTTAACCCGCCGGCCGATTATTTATGCTGCTAATGTCTCGGAAGCCGATTTGGCTAGCGGCAATAAATGGGTAGAACAAGTACGCCAAAGGGCCAGCGAGGAAAATGCCAAAGTGGTCGTGGTATCCGCACAGGTAGAGTCGGAGTTGCTGGAACTATCCCCAGAAGAAAGAGATGACTATCTGGCGAGTTTGGGGGTAGAAACAGGCGGCTTAAAATCTTTGATTCGCGCTACCTACGATTTGCTCGGTTTGCGGACGTTCTTTACCACCGGCGAAAAGGAAACCCGCGCTTGGACCATTCGCGCTGGTATGCTGGCACCACAAGCCGCTGGTGTGATTCACTCGGATTTTGAACGGGGATTCATTCGTGCGGAAACCATTGCTTACGAAGATTTGGTGAAAGCGGGGAATATGAATGCTGCTAAAGAGAAGGGTTGGCTGCGCAGCGAAGGAAAAGATTATCTGGTCCAAGAAGGGGATGTGATGCTATTTCGGTTTAATGTCTAAG
>CAYZHY010000054.1:12568-25428 GCA_964477525.1 uncultured Geitlerinema sp.
GACCCCAATACGATTGATTGCTCTGTGGCTTGCGTCAATGGCTGTGTTTTGGGGGAAAAGTGCCCCCATCGCGAGTATGCCGCTGCTGCTTCTAAATTTATCGAAGAAACTTCCCTAGACCGCATGCTAGAAATGGCAGATGAGGCAGTTCGCAGGAAAATGACGCAGCCGCCATCGGAGTCGCCACAGTGGGTTTATCCCGATTTTCTGGATAAAGATAAAGAAGAACAATGAAAATGAACATGTTTGGCACTGGGTGGATGTAGGGGTCGCGAACAGTTCCGGCATCCACCCGTTTTTTGGCTGTTGTCTAGGCTTTTTTCCTGGCTAGCGTCAGACCATCGGCAATGGGAACCATGCTGATATCTACCCGTTCGTCTCGATGGATTTTTTGGTTGAATTCGCGAATGGCGTTGGTGTTTTGATCTTGAACGTTATCGTCTGCGACTCTTCCCGACCAAAGTACGTTGTCAATAGCAACTAAACCACCGGGACGTAACAATTCTAGCGATCGCTGGTAGTAATTCCAATAATTTTCTTTATCGGCATCGATAAACGCAAAGTCAAAGGTTCCGGCTTGCCCTTTCGCTAACAAATCATCTAATGTTTCTATAGCTGGTGCCAGTCGCAAGTCGATTTTTTGGGCGACTCCTGCCGCCGACCAATACCGACGCGCGATCGAAACATAATCTTCGCTAACATCGCAGGCAACCACTCTGCCATCCGTTGGCAGTGCCAGCGCTACGCACAAGGAACTATACCCGGTAAAAACACCAATTTCTAGCGTTTTTTTCGCTCCCATTACCTGCATCAGCAAGGCCATAAATTGACCCTGTTCCGGTGCAATTTGCATTCTGGCATATTCCATCCGGGCGGTTTCTTCGCGCAGCAATTGGGCAATTTGCGGTTCTCGCAAGGAAACCGAGAGCAGGTAATTGTGTAGGGAGTCGCCTAGACCAATACTTTTGTTAGACATACAGGCAATTAAAAAGTAAACATTTGCTGCAAAGTTGTTTTGCCAAAAGCGACAAAAGCTACGATCGCTTCTAGTATGGTATGCAAAGACACGATGTTACGAGACGGTTGTACAAAAGCTACTGCAAATCGAGCGCAACTGTATACTCTGGGGAAATTTTTCCGCGATCGCTTCGGTCAACGGGTACAGAAAATCTCCGTTGATGGTGGCTTTACTTGTCCCAATATCGACGGTACCAAATCCCAAGGTGGTTGCACCTACTGCAACAATCGTAGCTTTAGTTGGGCTTTGGGCAAACGCCATCAATCGGTAAGCGACCAACTCCAACAACAAATTGAATGCATCCGTCAAAAGCATCCCAACTATAAATCTTTTCTAGCCTATTTTCAATCCTATTCCAATACCTACGCTCCCCTACCGCAGTTGCAAAGCCTTTACGATGAAGCTCTTTCCGTTCCCGGCATTGTGGGATTGGATATTTCCACACGTCCTGACTGCGTCCCCAATTCGGTTTTAGATTTATTACAAGCATACGCCCAAAAAAACCATTTGTGGTTGGAGTTGGGTTTGGAAAGCAGCCACAATCGAACTCTCAACCGTCTCAACCGAGGTCACACCTGGGCGGAATTCGCCGATGCGGTACGGCGTGCTTCCGGTCGCCAATTGCATTTGTGCGTTCACGTTATCCTGGGGCTGCCGGGAGAAACGCCAGAAGTGATGCGCGAAACTGCCAAGCGTTTGGGCGAGTTGGTCGCTCCCCTTGATTTTGCCACTTTTGGCATCAAGCTGCATCATCTCCACATTGTTAAAGGGACTGTGTTGGCTAAAGAGTATGCTGCCGGTCATATAGAAACGCTGACCCCAGAGTCATACATTCCCTTGGTTTGCGATTTTTTGGAATATTTACCTCCCTATACAGTGGTACAACGCTTTATGGGCGATGCTTTGCACGATACGTTACTGGCACCCCGTTGGGAAGTCTCTAAAAGTCAGATTTTGGCAGAAATCGAAGCGGAATTAGCGCGACGTAGGACTGGGGTTGGTGTGCGTTGTAGGAAGTAGGGCTTCGGAGCTTCGGGACTTCGGAGCTTCGGGGCTTACGCTCGGTACGCACCCACGCTCGGATTTCCAAGTTAAGTTTTCCAAAGTTGGCTTCCATTTATTTTTTTTATCGCTATATAGTGATAAAAAAGCAAGATTAAAAATATATCCTGAAAACCAAAACCATCAACAAGCAAAATGAGTACAAATTTAGCACATCAACTACGAGAAGGTACCAAGCACTCCCATACCGCCGCCGAAAACACGGCTTTTATGAAATGCTTTCTAAAAGGCGTTGTGGAATGGGAACCGTTCCGCAAGCTGACGGCCGATTTGTATTATGTTTATAGCACCTTAGAAGAAGAAATCCAGCGCCATAAGGACCATCCCGTGGTTGGTCCCATGTATTTTCCGGAATTGGAACGGACCCAGAAGCTGGAAGAAGATTTGGCGTTCTACTATGGGGAAAACTGGCGCGAAGAAATTGCGCCATCACCGGCTGGGAAAGTTTACGTAAACCGGATTAAAGAAGTATCTGAGGAAAATCCAGCTCTATTGGTAGCGCACTCTTACACCCGCTATATGGGAGATTTGTCTGGGGGACAGAGTTTGCGCAATATTACCCGTTCGGCGTTGAATTTACCTCCCGACCAGGGCACTGGATTGCACGAGTTTGACGACCTTCCCACGGTAGAAGCTAGGAAGGCTTTTAAAGCTCGCTATCGGGATACGTTGAATTCTCTGCCTGTAGACAATCAAACCGCACAGCAAATTGTTGACGAAGCCAATTATGCTTTTGCCCTCAACCGCAATGTTTTCCACGAATTGGAAGATGAGGTAAGAGCAGCAGTGGGCGAACATGCCTTCGATCTGCTAACCCGCCAAGAAAAATCCGGTAGTACCGAGCGCTCGGAAGGCAAAAGTTTAGAAGAAATGGCGGCTGCTGAGTAAAACAACGCCTTGACAGGCATCAAAATTTCCAAAACTGTCAAATCCTATATTTTAGCTCGCTACATACGGCGGGCTTTTTTATTTAGCTTGTCACGGGGAAGCCCCGCGCTCTACCCGATCGGGTAGAGCGTTGAGATGAGGAGTGGTGAGTCGAGGGGGTCGATCCCTCGAATACGAACAATCTCAATGTCGATCGCAAGTTGTTAATTATGCTAATTGTAGGGAGTTCGGGTTTTATCAAGAGCTAGAAATACCAAATGGTACGTCGTCGTTACCGTTCAAGCAGATGTTAATGTCCCCGATCCTCCTGAACAAGGAAGGGCAATTGGACTTGACATTGGCTTGGAAAACTTTCTTACCACTTCCGATCGATAAACCGTAGAGCCTGCCCACTTTTTTAAGGACTTGCAAAGTAAGCTGAAATCGCTACAACGCAAAGTAGCTAAGAAAAAGAAAGGTTCTAAAAATTGGCACAAAGCCCAAACGAAAGTAGCTAAATGACATCACCAGATTGCCACACTCGCACACTCGCAAAGATTTTCACTTCCAAACGGCTCATGATTTATGCGATGGGGCAGACACGATCTTTGTAGAAGATATCGATTTTCGAGTATCAGCTAAAGGGTTTCTGAGAAAACAAATGCTTGATGGTGGCCTTGGTCAGTTTCGAGAAATTCTGAAATGGGGATGTTGGAAAAGAGGGAAGCTTTTCGGTCAACTCGATTGCAAATATACCTCTCAGAGTTGTCCGAAATGTGGGACACATACTGGCAAAAAAGAATTAAGTGAAAGGAATCATGTTTGTGCAGAATGTGGCTATGAAACAACAAGAGATCGTGCTTCGGCACAAGTGATTTAACAACGAGGAATCAAATCAGTACCCTTGGATCGAGGGGAACGGAAACTGCCTGCTAATGGCGTACTGTCGAAGGACTCTTTCCTAGGCAAAGGCCGAGGCAGGAATACTCAATCGCGAGGTTGAGAACCAGCAGCGTACCGCGTAGCGATCGCTTTCTGGAGGAGGTCACTGGGTTTTATCCTCGGGCATTGTAAAGAGCATTTTGCTATCTTTGGCGATTTCATTCCCTTTACCGTCGAAGGCAGAAATGGTGAGTTTGTAGGAGTAGGGATAGTGCAAAGCTTCTTCTTGCGATGGGTAGGCCAATTCGGTAACAGTCAGGTTCTCCCGAGACCAACTATCCCCATCCACTTGGTTTACCTGAATGGTGTAGCTGACAGCACCAGTTATGGGGGTCCAGCGAATGGTGGGCTGGGGAGTAGGCAATATCGTTTCTTGAGGGGTGAGAATTTCGAGTTGGTGATGGCCGCTGCGTGGTGTAGGCACATCTGTTCCCTCTACTTGGGTCCATTCGGGAGAACGACAGTGGTGGTTCACCAACCAGGGTTGTTCTGTGGAAACGGATATGGTTTTGTCGTCAGCATAGCAAAAAACACTGGCGCTTCCATCTTTGGGAACCTGCAGGCGATCGCCGCGACAAAGAAGATTCCCGGCTTCGGCTTGACTAAATTCTTCCCAATCCGCTCTTTTAAAACGAACTTGTCCCTCTATGCTATCGATTTCGGCAATGGTGTGGCATTCCTGTTCGCCACTTGGGTTTTGTGCTTGGGCTGATTGCGGTAGTGATTTTCCCAACCAGCTCCATGGATGGGTGGCTGCGGTTGCCAAAGTGACAAAAACGACCGTTGGTAGGCTACCTTTCATGGCAATTTTCCTGCACGTTCTAATTCTTTGCTGGCTCGTTGTAGCCATTCCTTTTCTTCTTTGGAATCAAAAGGAGAAGCAAAAAGATAACACTTTTGCCACATAGGAATGGCATTTTCAGCTTGACGCTCTTTAACTTGTGCTAGCAAACAATAGCCGGCTGCGCGATCGGGGGCAACTGTAGTCGCTGTACGCAGTCTTTCTGCTGCCCTATCCAGTTCTTGCTGTTCCAACAACGCCCAGCCGTAGTTCTTGTTAATAGTATACCGAACTAGCTCGTGAATGTTTGGTTTTTGACGATTTTGCTCGGGACTTTGGTTGGGGGCTGCTTGTGCGCTGGGATTGAGAAGTTGCCAAGCACGAGATAAATATTCTTCTGCTTTTTGGTATTGCTGTTGCCGCAAGTAGACATACCCCAAGTTATTCAAAGCCAACACGCTAATTTTGGGATCGCCAGTTGCCTGGCGGAATTGTTGGACAGCACAGGCAAAGTCTTGTATTTCCAAACAGGCTTGCCCTAGAGAATAATGTACTTTGGCTCGATTGTAATGAAGCCACAAAGATTTTTGCAGCCACCACTGGGCGTTTTCAATTTGTTGTTGGCGTTTTGGTGAAGAAGAAGCCATGCTTTGTGCTTCTTGTAGTTCGTTAATGCCGCGATTGTAGGTATACTGAAACAACCAAGGTCGGCTCGCAAACAACACAAGTAACGCACCAGCAGTGAGGATCGAAGCCAGTCCCCAGCCAGAAATTTTTGGCAAAGAATAGAGACGCTGAAACCAACGTGGTTTGGAGGGGACCAGCCATTGGTTCGATTGCAAGCGATCGCAGATGGCCTGAGCAGTTTGGGGTCGCTGCCCAGGGGAAGAAGCCATCATTTCATCCAGCAAATCGGCTAAACGAGAAGAAAGTTCCGGAACCCGTTCTCGCCACAGTAGCTGACCGGTATTTGGTTGTTGGGGAATTTGGGTGGGATGCTGGCCGGTTAACAGGTGAACGAAAGTTCGTCCCAAAGCAAAAAAGTCCGATTGGGGAACGGCTTTGCCATCGATTTGTTCCCGTGGCGTATAGCCAGCCGATACGATCGCTGTAATGCCGGAAATTTCGGCAATATCTTCGCCCCAACTGATTTTCGCTAAATAAACGGCATCCATTTCTCGGACGGAACCAAAGTCAATTAACATCAGTTGTCCGTTATATCCGGAGCTTGTCGAAGGACTTTCCCTGAGCCGTGTCGAAGGACCCGGACGGTAGATGATATTGGCAGGTTTGATATCTCGATGAAAAAAACCGTTGCTATGGATATATCTAAGAATCTCTGAGAGTTGTTTTAACCAATCAATAGCTGTTTCCTGGCTAATTGGACCGTATTTTTGCAGCCAAGTTTCTAAAGTATCTCCTTCTACCCACTCCATCACCAAAGCGTACAAAGGTTCTTGGTGACTGGATAATTCCCTATGGCGTTTCTGGTTTCCATTGTCCCCAGATAGAACGGCTTCCGCTTCTATAGAAAAATATCCATCTGCATCAACTTTAGGGATGCCAGGATGGCAGAGACGTTGCAGGATAAAAGCCTCCCTTTCAAAAGCTTCCACGCGCTTGGGATTTCGATCTTTGAGAAGTTTCATTACTAACTTCTGCTCGCCATCGGTCACTTCCCAAAGTTCTGTCGGATGTCGCGCGTCTAAAGGTCGTAGGGGGCGAATTAATTGGTAGCGATCGTTGACAAGCAAAGACATACGGCAGTTCTGGCAAGTATCCAGATGGTCGGGATTTTCACGTTGCGAACAATAGGGGTTGATACAGTAGCTCACCAAAAAACTTTCCTTGGTATATGTTGACTAGCTACAAACATCGGCTGGCACTCATGTGGGGAAAAGGCTTTCAAACCATCCCCGAACCGGGGGTCGCCAAGCAAAAACAAGTGACAAATTTAGAGATTTTGGGACGATGATGTCCTCACGCATCGGTTGAAACCATGGCAGCAGACAGGAGCTAATTCAAAACTCGGGAACTGCTCCCTGAGTGACGTTGAAGGGAATTCCAATCTGAAATCCAGTGAGTTTTCGCCAGCGATGGTTTGTGAAACTTGACAAACATGCAGCTATAGGATAGCACCCACTAGCCTAATGGTTAGTGGGTGATGTAGGAGTGGTTTCCTTATTTTTTCTCGGGTATCAAAGGAATTGCTACTCAGCAGTGGTGGATTCTGCTAGTTCGCTCTGGACGTATTTTTTAACGATCGGTTGCAAGCAGAACTGCATTTGTTTGGAACTGCCGCTGCCAGTTTTTGCCGGTTCCACCAGCGATCGCTGCTTGAGGGATTCCAAGGCTTCGATGAGTTCGGAAGTTCCCAGAGGAGGAGATTTTAATCCTTTCAACAGTTCTGGGAAGGAAACAGATTCCCCTTCCATTTCCGTTGCCAAATACTCGACCACGCGGCGTTCTAGAGGCGAAAGACGTTGAAAGTGTTCTTGTAGGGGCATGGGCGTGTTGCCGATCAGCAGGGTATTGAATTCCTTGAATGCTGCCACATCCCCTTCAAACAATTCTTGAATGGTTTGGGCAATCAACTTCAAGTTCAGCGGGTGACCGCGATAGGTCTCGATCAGCCAATCCCATTCTTCTTCGCCACTTAGACCTTCCGTTTCTAGGATTTCGCGAGCTTCCTCGTGGGTTAATCCCGATAGTTGCAAAGAACGCACTGGGTTGGTGGCCCCTTGTAGCTTGTGAACGTCGAGGGGATTTTCCCAGCTCGTGAGAACCAAGCAACTTTGATGCTGTTCCGAACCAATACGCCGCAACAAGATACCGTAGTCTTCAAATGCTTCTTGATAGCGGCCAAAGCGATCGCTGCCCCGAAGAATGCGTTCTACTTCGTCGAAGACAATCAAACAGCGGTATTGCCGCAAGCAATCTAAAAATAGCGTCATCCGCGAAGAAGTATCTTCCGGCAGCGATTTTTTATTCACAAATAGCAGCAGGATTTCCTCTAGAAATTCGTGTAGTGGCGGTGTCCGATGCAGCGACTTCCAAACCACACAATCAAATTTATCTTTAATCTGATGGGTGAGTTTGGCAGCTAGATAAGTTTTACCAACATCCGCCAAACCGATAATGCTGACCAAACGGCATTGCTCTTGCAACACCCATTTTTGTAGGGTTTCTAGCTGCTCTTGCCTACCGTAGAACCCCATAGATACGTCGGGAGCTTCTGAGAGTTCCCAACGGGGCATAAATTCTTCACCTACTAAGGTGGTACCGTCCGCGCCGGTCACTTCTTGAGAACGTGCTTGATATTCTTGATAGCGGGCTCTCAAGAGTTGCTGGAGTTTGGCCAGCTTCACCGGACCTCTGCCTTCGATGTTGAATTTGTGATAAACCTGGCTGAGTCGCTGACGTACGGCTTCTGGTTTCACACCCAACCGTTCGGCAATGGTCGAGATTTCATAACCATCCATTGCCAGGATGAGAGCTTCTCGCTCGGCGCGTGAAATTTCGTGGCGATCGGCTTCGTTTTTTAGAAAATCTTGAAATTTTTGGTGCATAGCTCTTGAGTACAGTATTACCTCTTATCAGCAGGGCTCTTACTTAATACCTCTTCAATGGCTTTGGAGGTAACGCAAGAATTGGATTCCATGACCGAGATGGAAAGGACTAGCAGCTGCCAACCCAAAAAACAAGGAAGTTGCAGTTAGCTATTTGGTACGATAAATACATTTAAATGGCAGCCTCGTTTAACGAAAACTGCATTGAAATGTATATCTAGGGTTGGTTGGCCCGGCCAACCATGTAGCTGCCACCATCGGATTCAAGTAGGCAAGCTTTCGGAAAAATGTATTCCACTTCGATCTAGGCATTTCTCCATCTAGGTCCTCTGGTTTTCCTTATGCGTTCGGGAGAATCGTTCGTAGCCCTTCTAATATCATTATACAAGAATTGCCTTTTTCTGAAAAGCGATGTAACTTAATTAAGCGATTTTCTCAGGATTTTTTTTGCTTTATTCATCGTAGAACGGAAGTAGAAGTGGATTTTCACGTTCAACAAGATCGGCGTTCGTAAGTATTTCTCCTACAAAAATTCTCAAAGTTCCGCCAAAATAACGATAAGTCGTAAACAAAACGGCAACAATATTTTCCTCAGCTATTCCAACCGCCAGGTAGCTGCTTGGTCGGAGTTTTACCTAGGCATTTGTATCTCCAACTAATTGGTTATGCACCCTATCGGCCAAGGGAAAGCTACCCACAATCCTAGGGATAGATTCTCACAAAGGAGCAATTGTTTGCATCTTACCGAGATAAAGAGTCAATTCGGGAAAAAAACGGATTTTTCCCCGGTTCCTTCACAACTTCGCTGCCCTAGCGAGTTTCAAACTATCTCTAGCGCTTAGCAACTTATGAAAGAACCTCCCTCCCCAACTACATACAAAAGCAGTTATGGATAACCATGGCGACCCCACTCAGCCTGGAAACTACAGGAAATTGCTGCCTAACTTTCTACTGCATGACGGCATAGCTTTGGCTAATTTTATTTGGGAAATCGTATATCCCCATCCAACCATTTTTTGTCTTTTGTTGCTAGAAACAACGCAAGCAAGAGGTAGCTAGGCAACCAGGCGATTTCTATGTGTGATACAAAAGAGGATAGGCAATCGTGGTTTTTAATGAAAGATGAGGGGGATGTGGGATGACTCAACATACTCAATATACAAACGACCAACGACAAGCAGAAACACCTATTTTTCGCAGGAAAGACACTGGTATTTCTACAGCGATCGCGATTGGTATCAACCAATACCAGTTCTTTCAACCTTTGCGCTACGCCCAAGCTGATGCGGTAGCAGTTCATCAGCACTTTACGCAACCAGCTGTGGGAGATCGGCCCAACTGCTGGCTGTTTTCCGATACCTCGGTTCCCATAGCTGGAGAATCTACTTATCCCAACCGCAGCCACTTACTGCATTGGTTGAACTATTTGTGCCAGCAACCGCACCAACAATTTAATCGAATTTGGTTTTTTTTCAGTGGCTATGGAGCTACCAGCGATCGCCGAGACTACCTTATGCCTATCGATGGCGATCCTTACCGTATTGGTGCTACGGGAATTCCAGTTCCAGCCTTGTTAGGGGCTTTAAAAGCGATCGCCGGCAACCGCGTCTTGGTGATTTTAGATATAAACCGCGCTTCCAGTATGGGTTCCGGTCACTTGGTGGGAATAGATACCATGAAAGTGGCCCGTCAGTTGGGAGTGCCTACGCTTTTATCCTGCAAACCCAATCAGTTTTCCCGGGAAACATCGGCCTTAGAACACGGATTTTTTACCAAAGCTTTGCTAGAAGCGTGGTCCCAAGACCCCCATATTTCTTTGGAAAACCTGTTTGGCTATCTTCGCGATCGCATGCGGTCGTTGACCAATCACCATAACGTTCCTCCTCAAGAACCAATTTTGGTGGCACCATCCGGAACTCTCCAACAACCTATATTTGGCGATTTACCAGCACAGTGGTTTTCCCACTACCAAGGCAACTCGCCATTCTCTGGTCCCGAACGGGCACAAATGGCCAACGGCCATGGCAAAAATCCCCAAAAAGGGGAAGAGATACCTGCTGAAATGGTTGCTGGCGTGTTCGGAACTCCAGACAACATACCAACTGAGGGGGAGCGATCGCAAGGGAACCATCGCCGTTGGCACTTTTGGGAATTCCTGACCCGCTATTCTTTCGTAGCAGGTATCGCCGCTATTGCTTTGCTTTTGGGGATGTTATTGGGATACGCCCTGCGCAAAGAACCGGCAGCAGTTTCTCAAGAAGGCAACAATGTGGAATCCCAACCAGAAACGACGGCTACAGAGCCTTCAACTGAAGAGCCTACTTCTACAACGAAGCAGCCCTCAGCTTCCGGATCGCCTCCTACTGAAGTAGGATTGCAAGCCACGGGAGAATCGACTCCCCCATCTGCTAGCGATGCGCCTACAACCACTCCCGAGTCCTCGAACGCTTCTAGCAACTCAATGCCCGCTTCCATGCCAGCTTTGGAATCTATTGCTGCCGTACAAGCTTCTCAGTTTAGCCGTGCGATTGCCAGTGTGCGAGAGCTACCAGCAGACCATCCTTTTGCTGAATATGCCCAAAGTGCCATTTCCCGTTGGGGTCGCGTTATTTGGGAAATAGCGCAAGCCCGAGCTCAGCTAGGAGACTATCAAAAAGCGATCGCTGCTGCTAAGTTGGTGCCCCGCGATCGAGAGCAACTGCAACAGCAAGTACAAGCGGTTCTGCCGCAATGGGAAGCGAAGTACGAAAAACAACAGAAAAATCAAGAAATTATTGCCTCGGCCCAAAAACTGCCCCGCAACGGTCAAGCGTCTTCTTACAGCCGTGCTACGAACAAATTGAAGGCAATTTCATCCCAGGACCCCTACTACGAAAAGGCCCAGCAGTTACGGCAGCGTTGGAGCGAACAAATTTGGCAAATTGCCCGTTCCCGCGCTGAAAAGCAACAATATCAACGTGCCATTCAAGCAGCGGTTTTGGTTCCTGAAGATGCTTCCAATTACGATACGGTGCAAAAAGCGATCGCTTCTTGGCGAGAGAAATTGTAGGTTCGGAGGGATGGGCTGCCTTAGTAAGCGCCTGTATTTTTGCTCCAGAAAATTTTCAAGGTTTTCAGGATGAGCTTGATATCGTACAGCAAACTCCACTGTTTTTGGTAGCGCAAATCCATTTTAATGACATCTTCAAAGTCGCGCACTTGCGATCGCCCGTTAACTTGCCACTCCCCCGTCATCCCGGGTTTGACGTTGAGGCGCTGCCAGGAAGGAACTTCGTAGCGTTCTACTTCATCGGGGGTGGGGGGTCGGGTTCCCACTAAGCTCATGTCCCCTTTTACAACGTTATAAAATTGTGGCAGTTCGTCCAAGCTCGTTCGCCGTAGAAACTTGCCCACTCGGGTAATGCGCGGGTCGTTTTCATTTTTGAACAAAGGACCCTGTACTTGGTTGGCCACTTCTCCTTTGCGGGCTTCTGCATTGGCACACATAGAACGAAACTTCCACAGCCAAAATCGCTTGCCTAGCAAGCCACAGCGAATTTGGTGGAAGAAAATTGGACCGGGGCTATCGATTTTAATGGCCAAAGCAATAGCTGGCAACAGCAAAGCCGTAATTCCCAATCCAACAATTCCCCCAACAATATCCATCGATCGTTTGAGCCGCGATCGCACAGAAGGATGGGGCACTGGAAAGTCTTCGCTGTTGACAGAAGTATTTTCGTTGTTGGTGAAAGAGGGAGCAGATTCAAATACCAAAAGGCGATCGAGACCTGTTACAGAAAGAACCATCATGACGGGACGATGAACTTCCCGCAAGACCAATTCCCGATTTTGTTGTTGTGCTAGTTTGAAAATATTAACCAAAGCCCCTACGCCACTGCTATCTACAAAAGTGGTGCGGCGAAAGTCTAGAATCAGACGTTTGGTGGCTGGTTCGGAATCTAAAATTTCTTGACAGTTTTGTTTGAAAGGCACCGCTTCCAAAACGCTCAAACGCGGTGGCATTTCAATAATGGTTGTATCAGAGTGGGAAAATGTGCGAAATTCCCCCGTTGGTGCCGATTCACTCATAAAAAGTCAGGATTTGACGTTTCCCACCTTTGGGGCAGGGATTTTTGTTTCAAAGATCGCCTTGACCCAGCACAATACGTTCAAAAAAGCCAAACTAACCGATCCTCAACGCTCTACAAAGTCGCCAATTCTTCGTTCAAAAAACTGTCTTGCTGAACCAGGTTTTACCAGCAACCGTAAAGGAACAATTTCCACCAAGTGTTTCTTGTTTCGCGGACAGAAGTTCCGGACTGCAGGAACCTTACTCGTTCGTCGTTTTTTCAAGAGAGGAATTTCCAGGATCTGCTGGTTTCGCTGGCACCTATCAAGTTCGGATAACCGAAGCAGCATAGCGGCTCTACTATGCTTTTGACTTGCCAACTTCCATCCTGGTAGAGCAATACCATGGAACCATGCTAACACATTTGGTTTCCCATGGAACGAAACTCCCCTGGTGTTGCTGTTCATTCCCTTTTCTAGAGCAGTAGGGGCTTCAAGCTCCCATTTACCTGTTACTCCTTCAGAGAAGAATGTTTCATCCCTACCCTTGCAACAGGACATTGAGAGTACTATA
>CAYZHY010000055.1:0-2544 GCA_964477525.1 uncultured Geitlerinema sp.
GTATGGGTCAGCCAATGCCAAAATTTTTCCCATCTAGTTTCTAACAAACTTGGGGTAGGAGCTGGTGGAGGAAATTGGCCACCTTGGACGGATTCTTGTTTTAAATAAGAAGCGAGGTTTAATTTTTCTAGGGTCAGTTCTGCGAGCAATCCTTCGTCGTACAAATGGCGATACCCCTGTCGTTCGATGGCCAAAGCTTGCAGCCAAAGAACTTGGCGAATCGTTGAACTGAGCTCAGTACTAGCTCCATCAGAGTCGGCATCGGCTGTGGACCATAAGTTGGCTAAGTGGTTTTCGGCTTGTTCCAATTCTTGCTGGTATTTTTGCTGGTAGTGTTGCCAAATATCTGGAGATAGATAGAGATCGATTTTTTGCAGGAAACGAATCTGTTGGATGGCTTCTTTTTTCGATAAAACGGCAGCTTGCGCTTTTTCAATACTATCTAAAAGAGAAGGTCGGTTAACTTTTAAAGCATAAATAAGTTGTTCGATAGTGGTTCCAGAAACCAATAAAGTAAACAGAGCCACCCCTAATGTTAGCATTAAAATCAGCTTGCGGTGGGGAAAATCAGGAGCCAAACTTAACGCCAACGCCAAGCCGACAGCTCCGCGAATGCCTCCCCAATAGGCGATCGCTTGGTACCGCCAATTGACTTGATTGCGAGGATGCAGCCAATTAGTCAGCGGTAGCAAACCAAATACGGACACGCCTCGGGCTAGCAAAACCGCCGCGATCGCCACCAGCAACGCCAGCACAATTTCTCCTTCACGAGCGCCAGCAACTCTCTGGAAATTGTTTTCCTGGAAAAAGCTGGCGGTAGTCATTCCCACTAATAAAAAAATCAAGCTATTGGCTAAAAAAGAAATATATTCCCAAAATTCATGCAAAAACTGTCGATTTTCTGGACTCAGCCGTACGGATATTTGCCAGGCAACCACCATACCAGCCGTTAAAACAGCAATGACCCCAGAAACATGCAATTGGTGTTCGCCAAGAATAAAAGCACCGTAAGCCACCAACCCGGAAACCGTGCTTAAAACAAAGACATTTTCCCGAGCTTTATCAATAAAATATCCCATCAACATACCTAAAACGGCTCCCACCGCCACTCCACCGACAAAAGTAAACAGAAATTCTACCATCCCATTCGCCAGGGTCGCTGCAGAAAACTCACCGGATAGGCTTACAGAAAGCAAAATTTGGAACGTCACGATCGCCGTCGCATCGTTAAACAAGCTTTCCCCTTCTACCAGAACCGTTAGCCGTTTGGGAACGCCCAGTTCTTTAAACAAGGCAATAACCGCCACTGGGTCCGTAGCCGAAATCAAACCGCCGAATAAAAAAGCTTGTGCCAGCGATAGAGGAGTGAGCGACCCGACGATAATTCCCACAATAGCAGTGGAAAGCAACAATCCACCAACAGCTAAGACCAAAATCGGCGTGACATTGCGTAGCAAAAGCTGGCAATCGAGATTCAACGCCGACTCGAACACCAATGGCGGTAAGAAAATAAATAAAATTAGTTCGTGGGATAAATTTAGATACTCCAGAGGTGCTAAAGGCGGTACGTTCTCCGACAGCCATCCCAAAACCAATCCTACCACCACCAAACCAATGGTGTAAGGAAAGTGCAGGCGTTTGAACGCGATCGCGCTGACACTAGCTACCAATAGCAGCAGCAAAATGGCAATTGACCTAGCAATTAAAGGGTCGTGCATGGCTGGAATATCTAAATACAAGCACAAACAGTCGCCTATTTGCGTTCGATGTCATACATTTTTATAAAATTCCCTAGGAATTAGATACCTGAGGTGCATTCAAGACGATAGCTACGAGCCATTGCCAAAAAATATTGCAGACAGCAAGGGCAAAAGTGTTCGCAAGTGCAGCAACGTCCTTTACCCTTGCTATCTTATCTCGATTTAACTACTACTAGCAGAGGAACGGCGACGGCGGCGACGACGGGTGTCGGTCGTGCTTTTTTCTGTCTCGTCGCTATCGCTGGTCTTGGTTGGTTTCTTGGAGACAGGTTCCGATCTAGTGGTTTCCGATGCCTTGGTTGCTGGCGTTGATGGCGTTTCAGATTGCTCGGTCTTCGTTGGCTCGGTTTTTTCAGATACCTCTGACTCGGAAACCGATGTAGCTGCTGCGGAAGAAGAAGATTCTGCCTCAGACGAGGAAACACTCGACCAATCACCCCACGTATCCGACCAGCCGCGATCGCTGCCACTATCTTCTCCTGGTGTTTTCACCGTCACAACCGTATTTTTGGGATTCTTCACCGGTTTTTCTGCCAACACCAAAGGAGAAATTCCCATCATGGCATACACCTGCTGCTGCTCTGGGGTCATTTCTACAGTGACGTGTTCTTGTGGTTCGCCTTTACCAGAATCTCGGGATTTACGTCGAAAATCACCCCGTGAGGAAGGAGCTGGTGTGGGTGTTCCCTTGTCCGAACGGCTATCCGAACGGGTGCGAGGGCCATAAAAGTCTTCTTGGGATTCTTGGGATTCTTGGGATTCTTTAGATTCCTTAGATTCTTTA
>CAYZHY010000055.1:2644-10353 GCA_964477525.1 uncultured Geitlerinema sp.
ATTCCTTAGATTCTTTAAATTCCTTAGATTCTTTAAATTCCTTAGATTCTTTCGCTTCTTTTTGCGGTTGCTCTACTATAGGAGAGCGATCGGCGGCTATCTCCTTATTTGGAGGTGGTGCAGCGGGAACTTCTGAGGTATCTGGTGCTTCGGTTTCTTCCTCGCGACCAAAAGCATCTTCCCGACGACGGCGGCGGCGACGATTGCTGCCACTTACCTCTTGATAGTCGGGATGGTTCAGCAGTTCCAGTTCTTGCCACTCGCTACTCGCTTCAACGCTAGCACGGTCTTCAATTGTAGGTAGCGGTTCTTCTGGTTCCGTAGCTGGTGTTGGTTCCACTGCTGGGGTATCTCCTTCCCCAGGCAGCCGGACCAAATGACCCAAACCGCCGCAAGTAGGACAAGTATGACCGAATAATTCGTAAATATTTTTGCCTTGGCGTTTGCGGGTTAGTTCTACCAATCCCAACTCGGAGAGCTGCACGATTTGGGGTTTGGCTTTGTCCGCTTTCAGAGCGTTGTTAAATTGCTCTAAAACTTGCATTTGGTCCCGTCGGGAATCCATATCAATGAAGTCAACTACAATCACCCCAGCCATGTTCCGCAAACGCAATTGGCGAGCAATTTCTGCGGCAGCTTCGCAGTTGGTCCACAATACCGTTTCCCGAGCTGTCGCCGACCTGGTAAAGGAACCGGAGTTCACGTCGATGACCGTAAGAGCTTCCGTGGGTTCGATGACCAGATACCCTCCAGAAGGCAATTCCACTCTGGGTTTGAGAGCTTCGCGGATGGTAGCATTCACCCGGAAATATTCTAAAACCGGGACGCGCTCTCGATGCTGGTCGATGGAAACACCGCGCGGAGATTTGCCCCGGTTCCAATTCACTAGGTGCTGTTTGACCCGCTTGTAACCGCTGGCGGAGTCCACCACAATGCGGTTGACATCGGTGCTGTACATTTCCCGCAGCACCCGCTGTATGAAGTCATCGTCGCGGCTGAGCAAAGCTGGTGCTTTCACAGTTTGGGTTTCTTGTTGGATGTTTTCCCACTGTTTTTGCAGAATTTCCAAATCTTCCAGAATGGCTTCTTCTGGCATGCCTTCTGCTTCGGTACGCACCAGCATACCCATGCCTGCGGGCTTGCTTAAAATTGCTAAAGCTCGCAAGCGACTGCGTTCGGCACTCTGACGAATCCGTCGGGAAAGGTTAACGCCCCGACCATGGGGCATTAGAACTAGATAGCGACCGGGAAGAGTGATATTTCCTGTCAGCCGCGGTCCTTTGGTTCCCGTAGGTTCTTTCATGATTTGTACGAGAACCTTCTGCTGCGGAGCGAGCAATTCGGTAATGGCTCCGGAAGAACGTTTCAGTCGCAGAGGACCGAGGTCGCTAACGTGGATAAATCCGTTTCTTTCTGGGTCACCAATATTGACGAAAGCAGCGTCAATTCCCGGCAATACGTTTTCGACAATTCCCAGATAAATGTCGCCAACTTGGTGAGTTCCTGTAGCAACGACGAGTTCTTGTACCCTATCTGCTTCAAAAACCGCAGATAGGCGATGCTGTTCGGCAATAATTATTTGTTTTGGCATTCAATTCCCTCAAAACGTAAACGAATACTTCGGTCACGACCCCATAATCTAGGGAGAAAGGCTTCGTGAACTCTACAGACAAATGCTTTTTCGGTAATTTTAGTTGCTTGGTTTGGGTTCGCGAAGCGGGTTCTGAAAGAACGTATCGCGGAAAGTGGGTAAAGAGAGGTATGAAAATTTCCGATCTGACAAGATGCTTGTTGGTATACGCAGCTGTTCGCCAACTAGGGTGGGAATCTTGTTAAATATTTACGGTTAGTAAATTTTCCCAAACCAGAAAGCTGTAGCCACAACTGGCCTTCAAGCAAGGGAAAATTTATTGGTTTGGGAAGCCACGAAAAATAGAAGTTTTCCGCGAGTTGGTAGTCATGGCTGCCATGAATTCAAGTGGTTGGAAAGGCAGTGCCTTTGCTAGTGCTGAAATGGAAGAATTGGGAAATTAACGTCCTTGATTTCTCCTTCAAGGCAACAAGTAGATTCTAAAGGCACAAACTTAAGAATCTAAGTTGGCTCCGACATCATTCGTATACGCAACTTGCCCTCATAGCTATGGCACGGATGGGGAAGCATCCTGAGTAGGTTTGATTGCTGTTTGGAGACAACCAACAACCTACAATCCAACCATCCTACAACCCAACCAAGACCATCGAGTGGTTTTGGCGTACTTTTACTAGTTGGAGAAGTGCCATATCGTTTGCGAACATACCACTAAATAACCGTTGCCTCAAAGCTACAGACCGGGCTTTTTGCGATTCGCTGGTAGCTTGGGGGGCGCTCCTTTGGCAGAAACCACCTGTAGGGGCGTTTTTGTTTCTTCATGAGCGACGGTCTTCTCATGACCGGTTACCGACCATCGCTGCCCGAACAGAACCACCACTGATTTGTTTGGATTTGACACTCTCCGGTTTTTGGAGCTGCAATTGGTTGGGAGCAGCTAACTAACCTTTGTTCGTTCTAGCTCAACCTTCCTACATCAACCTCCCGTACGAAAATACCAAAAGGTTGGCCCTGCTCTAGCATTCGACCATCGAGGGTTGGGGAGTGGTGCCTGCTATGCACGAATTCGGTTGGGTTGGCGATCGCCGCTTTCAAACCACAATCTCCCCTGGGTTTTGGTGTTTACCATTCCATTCAGCCTATCAAGAACATAGCCTTTCAAAGACTGGCAGCTCAGCCGGGAACTGCGATCTCCCCTTGGGTAGCCTCAGGGTATGGCCCAGTAGCATGGTTGTTTCCCTGCTAGCAGACAATCAAAACCTACGTCTGGTTGCCTACCAAGGCCCAACTTCTGCTTTCAGAAAAATAGGAGAAAAGAGCAGTTGGGGACATCGCTACACAGCATTATACCCCGAGGCGTTTTCTTGGCAAAGTGCCAACTCTTTAGTGGGTTGCGACCTTTTCTTTGGGCGATTGAGAAGCTCCCCAATCAGCAAGGAGAACTTGTTGGCGATGGGTATGCTGTAGTTGTACTTCTTGTTGGCTTACTTGTTCCAACATCATGACAAGATGTTCCGGTCGTAACATGTTGCCATCGTTTCGGCAACTACCCACATACCGTAAGGTCGCGCTCTGATGGCTATCGGTGGTTTCCTGGGCAACCAACTCTAACTCAAACAAGCGATCGCGAAGGTTAATCCATTTGGTTTTCCCGGATTTGGTGGTTTTTTGCCACCAGAGTTCGCTGCTGTTATTGATTTGTTGGACCCACTGCTGCCATTGAGGTCGGGAAGTTTCTGTGGCTGCCACCACGATTTGATATTCTGCCTTCTCGGTTAATTGGGTGGCAGAAGGCGTATCCAAGGGAATTTCGCGAACCGTATATAGGGGTAGGTTCTCTGGCAGTTCTTGCTGCAACCGCCTCAAAAATTCCTCTGGGTCCATGCGTTCGGTTAGTTCGAAGTCCAGCACTTCGCCGCTGCCGGTAGCCCCCAAAGACAATGCTTGAGCTGGAGAAATCCGCGGACCGGGATGGTAGCCCCCAGTGAAACTAATGGGAAGGGCTGCCCGACGTACGGATCGGTCGAACAACCGCATCAGGTCTAAGTGACCGATTAAAGCCATGTCTTCGTATTTGCCAAACCAAACCCGCAGGCGCATGGCCTTTTTCTGGCTGGGTTTTTGGTGACCGGCAAACTCAGGAATGGGTGGTGTTGGTGCCACCACGTTGTGACCGAATTCGGGGGTGCAAACGCCACAGTGGGAACAAGCGCCGAAGGAACAGTCGGGAATGGTTATCGCTTCTAGGGCGCGTTGCAAATCTTCTTGCAACCATTTTTTATCAATACCGGTATGAATATGGTCCCAGGGCAGCGGTATCTCATGCAGTTGCCGCTTTTCGGAGCCGGTTTGGTTGCCATCAAAGATATTCCACTCGCCGTTTTCCACTTGGCGATATTTCCAGGTCAAACCAGCTTCGTCGATGGCTTGGGTCCAAGCGGCGAATGCTTGGTCCAAGTTTTCCCACCAGGAGTCCATGCCGGCACCGAGTTCCCAAGCACGGCGAACCACAGAGGACAAACGGCGATCGCCCCGTCCGACAAAATCTTCCATGGCGGAGATGCGCACGTCGGTAAAGTTGGCTTTCACCGCTTTCATGTGGCGAAATTCTTGACGGAGCAATTCTTGCTTGCGTTCGAATTCCGCTGTGGAAACGGAGTGCCATTGAAATGGTGTGTGGGGTTTGGGGGTAAAGTTAGAAATGGTGATATTAAACTGCAAGCGCTTCCCGTTGGGCAAGCGACATTCCCGTTGCAGCCAACGAACGGTTTCGGCAATGCCAAGCACGTCGGTATCGGTTTCCCCGGGCAAGCCAATCATGAAGTAGAGCTTGACTTTTTCCCAGCCTTGCCGTACGGCTTCTTGAATACCGTTGAGTAGGTCTTCGTTGGCAATTCCCTTATTGACGATATCGCGCATGCGCTGCGTACCAGCTTCTGGCGCAAATGTCAAGCCCGTTTTGCGGGTACCACCGATAGTATTGGCAATGTTTTCGTCGAAGCGATCGATACGTTGGCTGGGCAGAGACAGGGAAATATTTTCTCCCTGGAGGCGATTGTGAATTTCCGTGCCGACTGCTGGTAGGGATAAGTAGTCGGAACAGCTCAACGATAGCAGGGAAAATTCGTTGTATCCGGTGGCGCGCATGCCTTTTTCCACCGTTTCTACAACTTTTTCCGGTTCTACGTCTCGTGCCGGGCGGGTCAGCATTCCTGGCTGGCAAAAACGGCATCCCCGAGTACAACCGCGCCGAATTTCCACCGTTAGGCGATCGTGAACGGTTTGAATGTAGGGAACCAACCCAATCGCATAGCTAGGCATGGGAGAAGCGTTACGACGCATGGGCCGCGCTACCACATCCGAACGATTGGGATGTACGGATCCATCCTCGGCCATATCGTAAAATTTCGGCACGTATACCCCGGGAACCTGTGCTAGTTCTAGAAGTGTTTCCGAACGCGAAAGACCGGCGGCTTTGGCTTCTTCCATGACCAAACCAACTTCTGGAAGAAGTTCTTCGCCGTCGCCGAGGGCGATAAAGTCGAAAAATTCTGCGTAGGGTTCGGGATTGGATGTGGCGGTTTGTCCGCCGGCAAAAACTAGAGGATAGTCTTGGGAAACTTCCCGTTCTTGCCAGGTAAGGGGAATTTTAGCCAACTCCAACATTTCTAAAATGTTGGTTGCCCCCAGTTCGTAGCTTAGGTTAAAGCCCACGATATCGAAATCTCGAAGGGCTTGTTTGGATTCCAGCGCAAACAGGGGGATATCTTGCGATCGCAATTTTTGGATCATGTCGCTACCGGGCAGGTAGGCGCGATCGCACATTTGGCGCGGTTGGGCGTTCAAAATGCTGTACAGCATAACGTGCCCAACATTGGATGCGCCCAGTTCGTAGATTTCGGGATAGGAAAGAACCCAATGGACGTTGGTGTTTGGCCACGATTTGTGGAACGCACCTTGTTCGTTGCCCAGGTAGCGGGCTGGTTGGGAAATTTCCGGTGTCAGTAGTTGTTTAATTGCGACTGTCACGGCAAAACTCTGTTAAAATCCTCTATCAATCCCTTATTTTAAACCACGGGCAAGTTCTACCTCTTCTCCCAGTAGCTTCCAAGTCGGGAAACTTGTCGGTTGGTCGTCAGTAGCGAACCTTTCCATGCCAATGGGGTAGAGGTAGCTTGTTGCGATCTTAACAGCTTTGTTCGTTTCCTCTCAATGATGGTAGCGAGATGGGCTACAGCAGCTGGGAAAAACCATGGTTCTATCGAAGATTTTTGTTTTCACGAAACGAGGCTGAAATTCCCATAGTGCCCACTTTTGCTCTTTTGTATACTTCAATCCCCCCATAGCAGCGATCGACATCACTAAGTTCAAGCAACCGCGATCGCAGAATTTATCTGCTAATTGCTAGAACATAATAATATCGATTTCAATATAGCTAACTATGCAAGCTACTGCAGCTATTCGACGATTGGTAGAAACTGCCCTGCACATTAAGCAGCTTACCCCAGAAATTGAAGAACGCATCAACGACGAACTAACTCGTTGCGGTTATATTTCGGATATTGACTACGAGGCTTTAGAACTGCTGATGGAAGAAATGGATGCTGGTCGCATCAAGCTGGTTCCCAGTCGCTAGTCCAGGACGATAACCTGAAACCAAGTACGATCTATAACCATGTATTTAACAATTCGTCAGTTCGGTTTAAAAAGCGAACTGGGGAGCTTTGGCGTTTCCCTACTTCGCACCTCCAACCATAAAATTATAAATCTATAAATCAAACGGTTAATGATTATAGCATATTTGTCAATAAAAAACCGGCAACAAACGATTTCATAGAGGGCAGATATAGGGTAAACTGGCGATCGCGAAGGATTTCCCCAGGAAATTCTTTTGCAATGCATATTTCCCCAAGCAAGCCAGAATGGACATCCAGTTTGCCAAACGTTTGGAAAAAATCCCCCCCTATTTATTTGCCGAACTCAATCGCAAAAAAAACGAACTGATAAAAAAAGGTGTTGATATTATCAACATGGGTGTAGGAGATCCCGATCGCTGTCCACCTACCCAAATTTTACAATCGATGCACGCCGCCATCGACGATGAACGCACCCACAACTATCCGCCCTACAACGGTACGGTTGAATTTCGGGAAGCAGCAGCTGCCTGGATGAAACGTCGCTTTGGCGTTGATATCGACCCACAAACGGAACTCATTGCTTCGGTAGGTTCCAAAGAAGCCATTCACAACACATTTTTGGCTTTTGTAGACCCGGGGGATTTAACGCTACTACCCGACCCTGGCTATCCCGTTTATCGTACATCTACTATTTTTGCAGGCGGCGAAGCTTTTTTGATGCCCCTCCTGCCGGAAAAGGGGTTTTTACCAGAGGTGCAAGCAATTCCCGAATCCGTCGCCCAGCAAGCCAAACTCTTGTGGGTGAACTATCCTAACAATCCCACAGGAGCGATCGCATCTTTAGACTTTTTCGCAGAACTGGTAAATTTTTGTCGGCACTACAATATTTTACTGTGCCACGACCACGCCTACTCGGAAATGGCTTACGAGGGCTACCAACCTCCCAGCGTTTTAGAAGTTCCCCATGCCCGGGAAGTTGCCGTAGAATTTCACAGCCTTTCCAAAACTTATAACATGACCGGCTGGCGAATTGGGTTCGTCGCTGGCAACGCCACAGCCATTCGCGGCATCAGCCAAGTCAAAACCAACGTCGATTCTGGGGTTTTCCAAGCCATCCAGCAAGCTGCCACCACTGCCTTATCCACCTCTCCATCGCCACAGCTACAAAATACTTTAGAAATTTACCAACAAAGACGCGATATCTTGATAGAAGGATTGCGCGAGCTAGGATGGCAGCTAATACCTCCCAAAGCCACCTTATACGTTTGGACTCCCGTACCTAACGGCTATACTGCCACCGAATTTTCCAATATGATGCTGGAAAAATGCGGCATTTTAGTACCGCCAGGCAGTGGTTACGGAAAAAACGGCGAAGGATATTTCCGCATTTCCCTAACCGTATCTGCCTCGCGGCTGACAGAAGCTATCCAGCGAATGGGGGATGCTGGGGTTTGCTATCGGTAGGTTTGGGAAGAGGGGGAAGA